>VGWG01000007.1 GCA_016873675.1 Lentisphaerota bacterium
CGCGGCCACGCCGAAGGAGCGTCAGCAGGCCATTTTCCATATGCTCGAACGCGTGGTCGGTGTTCCGTTCGCGTTTGACGACAAAAACGAGGCCCGCCACTGCTTCAACCGCCTGACCCAATCCTTTATCGATTGGCATACCACCCACATGGAGTCTCCGGACTTCGTGACGGCACGCGACGCTATCGAATCACTCGCCACGGAGGCCCCCCGCCAATGAACACGGTTTACCACCAGATTGACCAGATTTCGGGATCGGTGATCACCTTGCGCGCCTCGGGCGTCAGGTATCGCGAACTCGCCGAGGTGACCTCCCGGACAGGCACCTCCCTCGCCCAGGTGATCAAGCTCGACGGCGACACCGTCTCGCTTCAGGTCTTCTCCGGCGCCCGCGGCGTCGCGACCGACGCGCAGGTCCGCTTCCTCTCCACCACGATGCGCGTCCCTTTTTCCGACGCGCTCCTCGGCCGCGCCTTCACCGGTTCGGCCAAGCCCCGCGACAAGGGGCCTGAACTGACGGATAACCTCATCGACATCGGCACGCCATCGGTCAACCCCGCCAAGCGGATCATTCCGCGCAACATGGTCCGTACCGGCATCCCCATGATCGATGTTTTCAACACCCTGGTCGAATCGCAGAAGTTGCCGATCTTCGCCCGAGCGGGCGAGCCTTACAATCCCCTGCTCGCCCGTATCGCCCTTCAGGCCGAGGTCGACGTGATCATCCTCGGCGGAATGGGCTTGAAATATGACGACTACCTGTTCTTCCGGGACACGCTCGACGAGTCGGGAGCCCTTTCGCGCACCGTCATGTTTGTGCATACCGCAGCCGACCCCGTCGTCGAATGCCTGCTGGTTCCCGATGTCTCCCTCGCCGTGGCCGAGCAGTTCGCACTGCAGGGAAAGAAGGTCCTCGTCCTCCTGACCGATATGACCGCCTTTGCCGACGCCTTGAAGGAAATCGCCATCACCATGGAGCAGATCCCCGCCAATCGCGGCTATCCAGGCGACCTCTACTCACAGCTCGCCGCCCGCTACGAGAAGGCCGTCGACTTCGAGGGCGCCGGATCCATCACCATTCTCGCCGCCACCACCATGCCCGGCGATGACGTCACCCATCCCGTCCCCGACAACACCGGGTACATCACCGAGGGGCAGTTTTATCTGCGCCAGGGCCGCATCGAGCCTTTCGGCTCGCTCTCGCGCCTGAAACAACTGGTCAACAAGAATACCCGCGCCGATCACCGCACCATCATGGAAACGATGATCAAACTCTACGCCTCCTACCGCGAAACCCTCGAAAAACAGGCGATGGGCTTCCGCATGACCGACTGGGATGGCAAGCTCCTGAAGTACGGCGCGCGCTTCGAAGCGGAGATGATGGATCTGAACAACGACACGCCCCTCGAACAAGCCCTCGACCGTGGTTGGACCATCCTCGCCAATTGCTTTGACGCGGATGAAGTCGGCATTCCTTCGAAAATGACCGCTCAGTTCTGGCCGAAGTGACATGGCAACGATCAAACATACCAAGACCGAGTTGAAGGCGCAAAAGGACGCGCTCAGGCGCTTTCAGCGGTTTTTGCCCATGCTGCAGCTCAAGAAGCAGCAGCTTCAGATGGAGATTGCCGCGATCACCCTTCGGCGCGACTCGGTGAGTGATCGCGAAACGCAGGCCCGCGCCGCCGTCGATGCGTGGTCGCGCCTTTTTGCGGACTCCTCAGCAACCCCCGATCTGGGCGAACTCGCCGTCTTACAAAGCGTCACGACCGCACCGGGCAACATCGCCGGCGTCCCGATTCCGATCTATTCAGGGGTGATTATCACCCGTAAGCCGCTCGACCTTTTCGACTCCCCGCCCTGGCTTGACGACGCCCAAGACGCCGTCGAGCAGATTCTGGCCCTCCGCGCCGAGGCGACCGTCCTCGAATGCCAGCGCCAACGGATCGCCACCGAACTGCTCACCACCTCGCAGCGTGTCAACCTCTTTGAAAAGGTCAAAATCCCCGAGTGCCAGGACAACATCCGCGTGATCCGGATATTCCTTGGCGATGAGCAGACCGCCTCCGTCTCCCGCGGCAAGATCGCCAAGCGCCGTTCGACCAATCCCAACACCGCGCAATCGCATGAGGAGGACGCCGCGTGATCGTCCCCATGAAACATCTGACCGTGCTCACTCGCACCGCCGATCGCTCGGATGCGGTTGCCCGGCTCCGCGACTTGGGCGTGCTGCATCTGGCCGACGCCGCGCCCGACACCCCTGCCGTGCGCGAAGCGCTGACACGTCTTCACGAGGCCGAGCGGGCTGAAGCCCTCGTCGCCCAGGCAGCGAAGGTGAAACACGCCGCCCGCGCCACGGGCACGGTGGCTGGCGGGCACCGCAACACCCCGGCCGCTGATCCCGCCGCCATCCTCGCCATCGCCCGCGAGCAGGAAGCCGCCGAGGCCGAAATGCAAGCCCTCAACCGCGAGTGTGCGCGCTACAGCCCCTTCGGTGATTTCGACCCCGCCAGCGCCGTCTCGCTGGCAGACTCACGCATTCCGGTCGTTCTCTTCAAAACCGCTCCCGGCACCGCCGATAGTGGTGACAGCTCCGCATTCCGGACGATTCTCAGCCACACCCGGGACGCCTGTTACGGCGTGCAGATTGGCGCCACCGCGCTCCCTGATGGATTCGAAGCCGTCGAGCTGCCGACTCGGCGGCTGTCCGACACGGTCAAAGCCCATGCCGCTGCCGCCGCGCGTTTCTCACAAGCCGGCGAGCATCTCGCCGCTTTCGCTCCGGTTCTCGCCGCATTGCGGCGGCACCGCGATGACCAGGCCGATGCCTCCGATTTCGCCGCCGCCTGCGAAGGGATGTCGGCCAGCGGCGGCGTGGCCTGGCTGACGGGCTTCGCTCCCGCCGAAAGTGTCCCCGCTGTCCTGGATGCCGCTGCTTCACACGGATGGGGCGTTCTCGCGCGCGATCCCGAGTCGGATGACAAGGTCCCCACCCTGCTTCGTCCGCCGCGTGTGTTCCGCCCGATCCTCAGCCTCTTCGGCTTTCTCGGCATCAGCCCCGCCTATACCGAGGCCGACATCAGCAGCGCCTTCTTCATTTTCTTCACGATCTTCTTCGCCATGCTGATAGGCGACGCCGGTTACGGCGCGCTGATGCTCGCGGGCACCCTCTGGGCACGCCGCAAGGCCACCGCCATGCCGAGCGAGATCTTCTCCCTGCTCACCGTCTTCTCCGTGGCAACGATCGCGTGGGGCATTCTCTCCGGTTGCTACTTCGGCATCGCGCCCGGCGCGCTCCCCGCAGCCCTCAACCATCCTGTGGCGCGCTGGCTCACCGAGCAGAACAATATCATGCTGGTATGCTTCGGGCTCGGCGCGGCGCACATGTCGCTGGGGCACGCCTGGAACGCGATGGCCCTGTTCCCCGACAGCCGTTTCCTGGCCCAGGCCGGCTGGTGCGGAGTCGTCTGGACGATGTTCTGCGCCTCCTGCGCCGTGGTCGGCATCTTCGCCTTTCCCCAGTTCATGTATCCGGTCGCCATCGTGTCCGTGGTGCTCATCGCTGGCTTCATGCTCAAACGGAGTGAACTGAAGACCAACGGCGTCGACCTCGGCATGCTGCCGTTGAACATCATCAGCACCTTGGGCGATGTGATTTCCTACGTCCGTCTCTTCGCTGTGGCGACCGCCTCGGTCAAGCTGGCGGAGACCTTTAACGGCATGGCCGTGGGACTGGATCTCCCTCTGGTCGCCAAGATCCCGGCGATGCTTCTCATCCTCGTGATCGGACACGGTCTGAATGTGATCATGGGCGCGCTCAGCATCCTCGTCCACGCCGTCCGCCTCAACACCCTTGAATTTTCCAACCACAAGGGCATCACCTGGGCCGGCTTCGCCTACAAGCCGCTCCGCCGGAGGCTGCCCGCGTCTTAACACCAACCCCGCATCACGACTCAACACAACTAAGGAGACTCACACATGACAGCAGACACCGCACTTGGTATTTCCGGAGCCGTCGCCGCACTCGCTTTCAGCGGCGTGGGCTCGGCACTCGGCACCGGCATCGCCGCCTCAGCCGCCGTCGGCGCGTGGAAAAAGTGCTACGCGCAGAAGAAGCAGGCACCCTTTCTCCTCCTCGCCCTGGTCGGCGCGCCCATCACCCAGACCCTCTACGGCATGATCCTCATGTTCATCATGATCGGCAAGGCGAAAGCGGGCGCGCCCGGCCTCGGGCTCCTCCTCCTCGGCATCTTCGCCGGCCTCGCCATCGGCACCTCGGCCTGGTTCCAAGGCCGCGCGGGCGCCGCCGCCGCTGACGCCCAGGCTGAGACCGGGCAGGGCTTCACCAACTACCTCGCCGCCCTCGGCATCATCGAGACCGTCGCCATCTTCGTGATGGTCTTCGGCCTCATCGCCGTCACCGGGATCTCCTAAAAATTACTAATACTGGAGGCGCGTGCAAAGCCTTTTTCGTCGGTTCTGCACGCGCAGGTTTCAGGGCTCAGGGTTAAAGGAGACCTTTCATGCGAATCAACTACGTGCTGATCGACTTCGAGAACGTCCAACCCGAGAGCCTCACCGGCCTTCAGCAGGATCACTTCAAGGTCATGGTCTTCGTCGGGGCAAGCCAGACCAAAGTCCCTTTTGAAGTTGCCCAGGCGATGCAAGCCATGGGCAACAAGGCCGAATACGTCAAGATAGCGGGGAACGGGTCGAACGCGCTAGATTTCCACATCGCCTTCACCATTGGCCAGTTGGCATCCGCCGATCCCACGGCCTTCTTCCACATCATCTCTAAGGACACAGGCTTCGATCCTCTTATCGCCTACTTGAAAGCGAAGAAGATCTTCGCAGCGCGGGAAACCTCCATCCGAGATATCCCGCTCATCAAGACGTCGACATCCAAAACGCCAGAAGATCGGCTCCAGATCATCGTCAATAAACTGAGGCTGTCCAAGGCCAATAAACCAGGGACCGTCAAGACTCTTTCCAGCCATATCAACAGTCATTTTCAGAAGCAACTCTCCGAGACCGAAATCGCTGCTCTCATCTCCGCCTTGTTTACGGCCGGTTACATCTCCATCGCCAACAATAAAATCACGTATAACGTACCGCCGTTGCCGTAGCGGACCATGGCCATTAGATCTGAAAAATTTTGTTGCTCTTTGCCTGTCCCCTGCGGCCCGAATACGACTCCCTTGTCCCCCGTGTTCCTTCACATTTCTCTCTCCCTGTTGCTCCCCCGCCCTCCTCGCCCTCCGTTGCCCCCTGATGGCAGGCCTATTCGTAATTGCGGCAAGATCCGAATTGCGGCAGAGGCATCCGGCCGTCGCCCGCGTCAGGATACAACTTGTTCTTGTGGTCCACACCCTGCACACCCCAGCCGGTGCGGATGCGCGTGGTCCGGATCAGCCACTCGAGCAGCATGCGGCGACATTGTTCAACCGTCTCGCGGCACTCGGGCGCGTGGTAGAGATTCCGCGTCTCATCCAGATCGGCTTCGCCATCGTACAACTCGCCGACATCTTCGCCGAACGTCTCGGGTTGATAGTGAACGAACCGCCACTTGCCCCAGCGGATGGCCTTGGAATGGGGACACTCAGTCACCGCGAGTTCGCGCACGGACTGATTCCCTCCGGCCAGCAAGCTCGTGACATCAATGCCGTCCGCCCATGGCATGGCGGGCAGGCCGCAGAGAGCGGCGAAGGTAGGCGCCATATCCACGTTCTCCGTCAACTGTCCGCACACCTGTCCGGCTGGCGTCAGCCCGGGCACACGCCAGAGCGAAGGCACGCGGCACACGGCTTCGCTGCAAATGCCGGGCGCTTTTTCATAGATGCCATACTGGCTCATGTACGCACCATGGTCGGCGTTGTAGATGACGATCGTGTTTTCTGCCAGACCGCTCTTATCCAGATGATCGAGCAGCCGTCCAACGGCATGATCCGTGTGAGTGATGCTGGCCAGATAGCCTTTCCAGCGCCGCTTGGCGGCAGCCACATAATCGGCGCCGGTCTCTTTCCGCCAGGCATCGTGCATCTCGCGGAAATGGGGCGGACGATGATCGCACGGGTAGGTGAAGGTCTTCGGTAATTCGATGTCATCCGGGTACATATCCCAGAATTCGCGGGAGGGGGCGCACGGATCGTGCGGACGCTCGAGCGATACCTGCATACAGAATGGGGCGTCGCCGCAGCCGTCCATGAACCGGATGGCCTCTCGCACAGACCACCCCTCCTGCGACATGTCGAAGGGGATTTCCGACGCGCGTTGCTTGGGTTCGCCCCAAAGATTAGACTGGTAGAATTCATGCTTGTCCTGTAAACCTTTGGCTTTAATTTCCATGCACCAAGGGGCGGTATCCTGGTTGCCATCCATGCCGAAATAGGAGTCGGCGCACGTGTCGAACTGCGTCTCAAGCCAGATTCGCGGTGTGGTCGGTAGGTGCAGTTTGCCGATCCCGGCCGTACGGTAGCCGTGCTGCTTGAAGTGCGAGAACGAGCCCGGCAGCCAGTCCGGGCGCGGTCCGCCCAGTCCGTAGAATCCGTGGTTGTGACAGTACTGACCGGAAATCAGGCTCACGCGACTCGGGGTGCAGATGGTGTTCTGCGTGTAGCAACGCGTAAAGCGCAGGCCGGAAGCCGCCAGCCTGTCCAGGTTCGGCGAGATGACCTGCGGGTGCCCCTCGTGCCCCATGCAGCCCGCATGGTGTTGATCCGCGATAATGTGCAGTACATTCATACGCTTGGACATGTCATGCTCCTTTGTTTCGCTGTCCGTTTTCCGGCCTTTTCGGTGGACGAGAGCGGTGGACGATTGGGACAATCGCCACTCGTTATCTGTTCTCGTCGCCCGCTATCGTCAACCGCCCCCTCCCGTGTTGTCGGAAGTTGGGTGTCAAATGGATCACCGTTGTCGTCCATCCAATGCGTCAGGATGGATGCCAGTTCCTGTTTGACGTGGTTGCAGTCGGGATCGTGTGCACGGTTTTGCAGCTCCAAGGGGTCTGTTGCCAGGTCGTAGAGTTCTTCACCGTGCTTCTGGTAGCGATTGTACTTGTAGTGCGCTGTTCTGACCATCCGAATCGGGTTCACCCACTTCTGTTTTGAGTAGTATTGGCCAATAACGAACTGTCGTGCACAGAATGGCGCTTGATGCTCGATAAACGGCTTCAATGATACGCCGTCCGTATCGGGAAGCTCGATTCCGGCGAACTCTGCCAAAGTGGGGACAAGGTCAACATTGACCGTGTGAAAGTCAACGGTCAGAGCACGCTTCCGTCGGCTTGCGGCAGGCGGACGAATAATGAGCGGCACGCGCATCATGTGTTCGTACATGAATGGCCCCTTGTAGATAAGGCGATGCTGTCCATCCATGTCGCCATGGTCCGACGTTGCGATGACAAGGGTGGAATCGTCTAGGTCGCGATCCTTAAGAGCTGCCAACACACGTCCGAGTTCTTCGTCGTATAGCTTCACCTTCTCCCGGTAAAGTTCGCGATAGCGTTCCCATGCAGGATACCCTGTGCCGGTCATGATACGACCTTGATCCTCTGTCATGAACTGCTGCTGTACGAATGGCACCGTTGCAAGGTCCTTGTCATGCCAAGTCGGTGGCAGGGCAACGGCGCGTTTTGGCGTGGGATCGGACTCGCCGTCGAAATGGTAGATGTCATGAGGGTTGTTATAAGAGAGAAAGAGGGCAAAGGGTCGGTCGGTCTTGCCGGTGGCCTGCAGAAAACGGATGGCCCGGCGCGTCACTTCGCGGTCATCGGTTGTCTCCGGACCTGTCACCCCGAAATCCTCGTCCCACCCATCCGTGCCGACGGGGTCTTTGCCCAGGTGCCATTTGCCGAAGTATGCCGTACGGTAACCGGATTCCCGCAGCCTGGCACCGATTGTTCGCATCTGGAGCGGATTGCCTCCCGCAGACCCGATATTACCCCATACGCCGGTCCTGGATGGATAGAGCCCGGTCATAATCGATGATCGACTGGGGGAGCATTGGGGTGTTGTACAGAAAGCATTTCGGAACACGATTCCCTCGGAGGCTAGTCGCGTTTGATTCGGCGTTTCAAAAGACGCATCGGCAAACCCGACAGCTTCCCAATGCTGCTGATCGGAGAAGACGAACAGGATGCTGGGCGGTTGGTTCCCGTTCGCGCTTCCCAACCGTATTCTACGCTTACACATACATACGCCTCATTTTTTTTGTTTCGCTGCGCATCACGTTCCACTCCACGGGCGAGGTGTCCGCGGTGGCGGCACTTCGTCTGCGATGCCGCGCCGGTCGCGCTCCACGTCTTCAAACCAATTGTCCAACTCACGACCGAGCCGGGCAACGCGATCCGGATCGGCTGAGGCCATGTCGTTTCGTTCGTAAGGATCGTTCCGGATGTTGAACAAGAGCGGAGGTTGGGTTGGGCCAAGCTGGACCGTCGGGTAGGGCGGCTGAAAAATGCCGTTATGGATGAAGTGTTCCGGACCGAACATGGAGATGTGGTTCCACTGGTTGTCCGGCACGTCGCCACACCTGTCGCGCCAAGGGCGGACGAGCTTCCAGTCGCCGTCGCGGATGGCCGCATTGCAGTCGCACACCGGCGCGTAACGGTTCCACTGCCAGCACCGTTTTGTGATGGTCTGGCCGGATTCGCCACGCAATACCGGCAGCACATTGATTCCGTCCAGCGGCAGGTTGTCGGCCGGGAGCGGAACGCCAGCCATGGCCAGGATCGTGGGCACCCAGTCGGCTCCGTGCACCATCTCATGCACTTCACGCTTGCCGGGCAATCCGGCTGGCCAGCGGATCAGCATGGGCACGCGGATGCCACCCTCGTAGGTGTTGCCCTTGCTGCCGTTCCAGTTGCAGTTGAAGCGCGTGGTACAGTTGTCGCCCTGACCGCCGAATTGCGGGCCGTTGTCGCTGCAGAAGAGCACGATGGTGTTCTCCTCCAGGCCGAGGCGCTTGAGCGTGTCCAGCACACGCGCCACGCCGCTGTCCATGCGGTGGATCATGCCATAGAGGGTGGCCACGCCCGAGGTGGGAACGCCCGCTTTCCCGAGGAACGGTTTGACCTCATCCTCCGGCACTTGCAGCGGGGTGTGCGGCGCGTTGAAGTTCATTTGCAGGTAGAACGGTTCGCGTTGATGCCGCTCGATGAAGCCGACCGATTCCTCAACCCAGACGTCGGTCAGATAGCGCCCGTCGCCGCGCCGCGCCGTTTTGCCCCACTCGACCCGCCACTGCCAGTAGTCCTGCATCGCGGCGCAGAAGCAAACGGACTCGTCGAATCCCCGCTGCATCGGATGGTAGCGCGGGTCGAACGAGCCGAGATGCCACTTGCCGATGAGACCGGTGGCATAACCGCCGGCCTTGAGCATGTCCGCCAGCGTCCGCTCACGGAGCGCCAGACGGTCGAGCCCCCACCACTCGAGCGTGTCAATCGAGCCGGTGCGATGCGGATAGCGGCCGGTCAGCAGGCAGGCGCGCGACGGGTTGCACACCGGTGACGCCGAGTAGTGCTGCGTCAGACAGGTTCCCTCACGGATCAGTCCGTCCAGGGTCGGCGTGTTGGACAGTCCGTTGTTGAACGCGCTGAAATCGCCATAACCAAGATCATCAGCCAGGAGGAAAACAATGTTGGGTCGTCGGGTCATGTTCGTGTTCCTTTCACTTATTTGATCGGTGAAACCAGGAGTAATGGTGCCTGGGTCCAGCGGGCTTCATCACTTCCGGTGCAGGCGTCGGCACCTCGGGCCATGCGTCACCGGAGCGCCGGCACCAGTCATGCAGCGCTTCCGCCAGCTTGGCCTGCTGCCCAGCGTACTGCGGATCCTCCGCCAGGTTGTGCGTTTCCAGAGGATCTGCGGCCAGATGATACAGCTCGTGATCACCCTCACGCGATTCGACGTACTTCCAGTCACGCGTCATCCACATGCGCAGCGGACTCATTAAATCGGTCCAACTCGTGGAATGGAATTCCGCCTGAACCGCGTCGCGTACGCTGTCGGTCGCGCCCGTCATCAACGGACTCAGATCAACGCCCTGGACTTCCTGTGCGGGCGGCAGCCCGCAGATCGCAAGAATCGTCGGCACAAGATCAATCTGGGAGACCAGTCCAGCGGAGCGCGGGACGATCCCCTGCGCTCGCATTCCCGCCGGCGGACGGATGATCAGGGGGACGCGGATCAGCTCCTCGTACAGGCTCGCGCCCTTGAGGATCAGACTGTGACTCCCCATCAAGTCGCCGTGGTCGGAAGTAAAAATGAACAGTGTGTTGTCCAGTTGCCCGGTGTCGTTCAGGACGCCCAACATCCGGCCCATAAGATGGTCAATGTAGCTGACCGAGCCCAGATACCGCGCCCACATGGTTTTCAGTTCGGTCTCGGAGAACTGGAGCACCGACTGCAACTGCCGGTCGGCGCGCTGCAGCCAGCGCTGACCGCTTTCATCGCGGTAGTTCTCCGGTAGAACCATGTCGGCAGGGTCATACATCGAGAAGAACGGTTCTGGACAGACGAACGGCGCGTGCGGCTGGATGCAGGACCAGGTAAGGAGAAAGGGCGACTCGGCGCCGACGCGGCTTCGGATGTAGGTCTCGGCCTCGCTGCAGAGGTAGGTGGAGACGAAATGCGCCAGCGGCACTTGCGATGGCCCGCAGATGGTCCAGGTGTCATAGAGTTCGCGGTCCGGATGGCAGCCGTTCCGTTTGCCGGCTACATCGATTCCTTGCTTCTCCGCGTAGCGGGCGTAGTCGTTGTCCTCGGGTCGGCTGGTATCGCCCTCGCTCTCGCTGTAGCGGATGACGTGGTCCCGGAAGCCGCGGCGGTCGCTGCCGGTGCCCAAGTGCCACTTGCCGATATAGGCGGTATGGTAACCGGCGGGCCCGAGGTAGTCCGCCAGCACCTTCACGTCTTCGGAAAGCTGGAAGCGGTTGGCGCCTGGGCCCGCGTTCTGGTTGGTCACCATGCCGTGCGACGAAGGGAGGCGTCCCGACAGAATGGACGCCCGCGCCGGCGAGCACATGGGGCTGGTGCAGTAGGCATGTGTGAAGCGTGTGCCGCCCTCTGCCAGCCAGTCCAGGTGCGGCGTATGCACCGTTGTCCCGCCGGCGGCCCGGATCGTGTCGAACCGTTGCTGGTCGGTGATGACCAGGACTACGTTGGGCTTGCGTGTCGTCATCTTATCCTCGGTTATTCTCAGGGTTATTTCTCATCCTGAGTTTGAGCGGTTGCATCCTGGAGTGGCCGGGGGTATTCCAGAACTCGCGGGGCATGGCCCGCTCCTTCATGGGATCGCACGGGAATGGGACGACCTGGGCACCGAACGATTGGCCGTGGTCACCCTTTGGCGATCATGTCGCCGTGGGCATGTGGCATGGGGCGAACAATGTGGGCATTTGGGTGGATCCATTCGAACTCGACCGGGTCAACGCGGTCTGGGAAGTGATCGACGCGGGACGGACCGGACGTTTCGGCGCGCGGGCCGTGCGCACGGCGCCCAGCCGGGAAGACCTGACCTCGCCCCTGTGGGTTGACCGTCTGCCCAAACTGTTCGGCTACGACGTGGCCTTCTTTTATCTCACAGGCCATTTCAAGAACACCGGGAATCGCACCCTGAAAGTCGAGCTGGTCACCCCGTTTCCCGACACGTGCTTTCCCGATGGCGCGGCGTCGCGCGTCTTCACGGCGCCACCCCTGGCCGTCACGCCGTTCCGGATTGCGATGATGCTGACCAGCCGAAATGCCGCAGACGCCGTCTGCGAAAAAGGCGGGATGCTGAACCTCCGCATTCAGGATCCCGAGGGCAAGGTGCAGGTCGAACGAACGGTCCGGATGCTCATAAACGACCCGCGGGACGTCACGTCGCCGGTGATCGGATCGCTGGATGGCGGTAACCTGACGCTGCGCCTCACCAATACGACCGACCGGTCTTTCTCCATGGGGCTGATGATGCTTCCATCCGTGGATGTGAAGCTGTCCGAGCATGAACGCTCTATCGAACTCAATCCCGGCGCCGGGGCACAGGCGGTGTTTCACATTCCCCGCCAAGGGTTCGCCCGGCAGGAGGTCCGCATGCTACCCTACCGACTCACCGTGACCGGTGCCGGCGCGCTCGACGGGGAGGTTGCAGCCGCTCTGCGCATGCAGTCGGACTGGTGGGTGTCCTGCCATACCAATGCGCGGCCCGAGATCGCGGAAGGCAGCGTCTATGCCGGCGACCTGAATGGCGGTCCGACTGCGAGGTTCGACGTAACGTCCATCACCGAATCCCCCTTGCCCTTGGGTGTTCCAAACGGTCTTTTTCGGATGACCACGCCGCCGAATGGGTGGTTTCCGGTGATCGGCGGCACGAACGTCCCGCTCCATGCAGCGGGGGAGTTGCCGACACACGGGTCGAGCGCATTGGCGGCGACGCGATTTGAGTCGCCCGACGACGCCTCGGTTTCGCTCAACGTGAAATACCCGGGTCCACTCGAAGGCAGCAAGAAACTCCCCTTTGTCCTGCAGATCTGGCTCAATGAGCAACCGGTGTTCCAGTCACCCTCCGATACTCAGGATTACGAACAGCTCTCACGCCTCAACCCCCGCGCCCTCGTTACATCGAAAACCGTGCGGCTCCGCTCGGGGATCAACACGCTAATGGTGTCCTGCAAATCCAACCTGGATTCACCCGTCGTCCCCAGAAGGGTCTTCATCCGGATTCTTGACGCCCAGACCTCCGCTTTGCGCCACGATCTGATTCTAGATATGAGTCATTAGCAGGGCCGGGCGTTTAACCGGTGACCCGTGGATTTGGCGTCCAGTCTGCAGTTTATTGAACATGGGGCTTGCCAACACGCCGATCGCCCCGTTACTCCTTCTCACGCGGCGCGTAGTGGGTGTGCAGCAGCGTATGCGACGGGTGGCCGAGGGGCGCACCGAGGAAGGTCGCATACAGGTCCGCCACCTGCTTGTTCTCATGCGACTTGCGTAATGTCTTGCCCTCATCTTCGGCATAGATCGCCCCGATCCGTTTGAGCCGCACCGCGTCGTCGGTGAAGCGGGGTTGCCCGCCGCCGCCGATGCAGCCGCCGGGGCAGGTCATCACCTCGACGAAGTGGTAGGTCGCCTCCTTGTTTCTGATCCGTTCGAGGAGGCGCCGGGTGTTGCCCAAGCCGTGGCACACCGCGACGCGCAGCTCGACACCCTCCAGAAACGACCACTCCGGCTTGGTGCCGGTGATGGTCAGCGCCGCCTCTTTGATCCCTTGCAACCCCTCGATCGGTTCGACGTGCAGATTGCCGGTCGGTAACTCGCGTCCGGTGACGATCTCGTAAGCCGTGCGCAGGGCCGCCTCCATCACGCCGCCGGTGTTGGCGAAGATATCGGCCGCGCCCGACGAGAGACCCAAGGGCGCGTCCATCTCGCCGTCGGGCAGGGCCGCAAAATCGATCCCCGCTTCGTGGATCATCCGCGCCAGCTCGCGCGTGGTGAGCACGTGGTCGACGTCACGGACCCCGCTGGCGTTCATCTCCGGCCGCTGCGCCTCGAACTTCTTCGCCGTGCAGGGCATCACCGAAACCACCACCAACTCGTCGGCCTTCTTCCCGATCTTCTGCGCGTAATAAGTCTTGGCCAGCGCGCCGAACATCTGCTGCGGCGACTTGCAGGTCGAGAGGTTGGGCAGAAACTGCGGATAGTAGTACTCGGCGAACTTGATCCATCCGGGCGAACAGCTCGTGAACATCGGCAGCGCCACCGGCTTCTTCTCCACCAGCGCCCCCTTGAGCCGGGTGAGCAGCTCGGTCCCCTCCTCCATGATCGTCAGATCGGCGGCGAAGTTCGTGTCGAACACCGCGTGGAAACCCAACTGCCGCAACGCCGAGACCATCTTGCCGGTGACCCGCGTGCCCGGCGGGTAACCGAACGCCTCGCCCAGTGCGGCACGGATCGCGGGGGCGGTCTGCACGACCACCGTTTTGGTCGGGTCATCCAGCGCCCGCCAGACGGCCTCAATCGCGCTGTGCTCGGTGATCGCGCCCACCGGGCAGACGGCCGCACATTGGCCGCATTGCACGCACGCCACGCCGTCCAGTTGCTGCGTAAAGGCCGGTCCGATGACCGTGGCGAAGCCACGGCCTTGCGGGAAGAGCGCGCCGACCCCCTGCACCGTGTTGCAGACCGTGACGCAGCGGCGGCACTTGATGCACTTGGAATTATCGCGCACCAGCCCCGGCGTCGACGCGTCGCGCATCGGCACGGCGCGGGCGCCGGTGTAGGTGAGTTCGCGCACGCCAAGGTCGGCGGCAAGTTGGCGCAGTTCGCAATCCTCGCTGCGGTCACAGAGCTGGCAGTTACCGTCGTGCTCGGAGAGCAGCAGATCGACCACCTGTTTGCGCGCGGTGCGCACCCGGCGGGTGTTCGTATGCACCACCATCCTCTCCGCGCAGGGGGTGGCGCAAGCCGCCATCAGCGTTTTGGCCCCCTCCACCTCGACCATGCAGACGCGGCACGCCCCGAGCGGGTCGTGCTTCTCCAGAAAGCAGAGCGTCGGGATCGAGATCCCCGCCTGCCGCGCCGCCTGCAGCACCGTGGTTTCAGGCTCGACCGAAAGCACCTGCCCGTTTATTGTCACCTGGATCATACATGCACCTCTCTGACTTTTCCGGTTTTGCCGTAATCGCAGCGGAGGCAGCGGCACGCCTGCCGCCGCGCTGCGGACTCGTTCCATGGCTGCTCCACTTCGTCGAAGTTGTTCCGCCGCCGGGCCACCGGCATCATGTTTACCTCTTCACGCGGGTACGGAACCGGATCGGCATCCGGGTCATAGGTGACAGCGAGATCGGGGTAGGTGCGCCAGAAGGCGTGCGCCTCGCCGGTGAGCAGAGCGTCGATCCCGACAGCGGCCCGCTCGCCTGCGGCAATCGCTTCAACGACCGACGAGGGGCCGCTTACGGCGTCACCCCCCGCAAACAGCCACGGCAGCGATGTGGCGCCGGTGACCGGATCGGCGCCGATCCAGCCGCCCTCCGTCAGCGCAACCTCCGGCAGCCCCAACGCAGCTTTCGCGTCGAGCCCCTGCCCAATCGCCAGGATCACGTGGTCGCACGGCAGCGTTTCAGTGTTCTCGTCCGAAACGGCCTCTGCACGCCGACGGCCGCTCCGGTCGTAATCGCCCAGCGTCATGCCACGGCAAACCACGCCCGTGACCTGGCCGTTCGCCACGACAAAGGCCTCGGGTGAACAGAGCGTGCGGAGGGTGACGCCCTCCTGCTGTGACTGCTCAATCTCCTCGGCGTAAGCGGGCATCTGCTCGCGCGTGCGGCGGTAGACCACGGTGACGCTCGAAGCGCCGAGGCGCAGCGCCGTTCGCGCGGCGTCGATCGCCGCGTTGCCGCCGCCGATCACCACCACGTTCTGGCCCACGGGTACCGAGCCGCGGATGTTGTACTGGCGGAGGAAGTCCATCGCCTCGGTCACCCCTTTGGCGTCAGCGCCCGGCACGTCGAGCGACACGCCGTCGGGCGCGCCCAAAGCGACAAAGACCGCCTCATACCCCTCGTCGCGCAGCCCCTGCAGCGTGAAGTCGCGGCCCAGCGCCTGTCCGGTCCGGATCTCGACGCCCAGCGACTCGATCATCCGAATTTCGCGCGCCAGCGTCTCGCGCGGCAGCCGATAGGCGGGGATCGCCTGCATCAGCATCCCCCCCGGCCGCAGCTCGCGCTCCAACACCACCGGCCGGTAGCCCAGCCGCGCCAGAAAATAGGCGCAGGTCAGGCCGGCCGGCCCGGCCCCCACCACCGCGACGCGCCGCGCCGCATTGGCAGCGTTCTCGCGCACCTCGGGGCGCTGGATGACCACCTCCTGGTCGACCATGAACCGCTTCACCCCGCGGATCGAGACCGGTGCGTCGAGTGCGCTGCGCCGACAGTGGTCCTCACACGTGTGGAAGCAAACCCGCGCACAGATTGCCGCGAAGGGGTTGCGCTCGCGGTGCAGCTTGAGCGCTTCGGCGTAGCGGCCCTCGCCGACGAGCGCGACAAAGCCCGGCACATAGACGCCCGCCGGACAGGCGCTCAGGCACGGCGCCAGCACCAGCGACGGGCAGACGCCCGCCACACAGTGGCGGTCGCGAATGTGCTGCACGTATTCTTCCCGGAAGTGGCGGATGGTCGACAGCACCGGGTTCGGCGCAGTCTGGCCGAGGCCACAGAGCGACGACTCCTTGATGAAGTGACCCAAGTCAATCAGCCGCTGGATGTCTTCGAGTTCGCCTGCGCCGCCGCAGATCCGCTCAAGGATCTCCAGCATCCGCTTGGTGCCGACGCGGCAGGGCGCGCACTTGCCGCACGATTCCTCCTGCACGAACTCAATGAAGAAACGCGCCACATCGACCATGCAGGCGTCCTCGTCCATCACGATCAGCCCGCCCGAACCCATGATGGCACCCAGCTCCTGCAGCTTTTCGTAGTCGAGCGGCACATTGAGATTCTGCCGGGGGATGCACCCGCCCGACGGCCCGCCGAGCTGCGCCGCTTTAAACGCCTTGTTGCCGCGAATGCCGCCGCCAATGTCGTAGACCACCTCGCCGAGCGAGGTGCCCATCGGCACCTCCACCAGTCCTGTATTTTTCACCGCGCCGGCCAAAGCGAACACTTTGGTCCCCTTGCTCTTGGCCGTGCCGTAGGCCGCGAACCACTCCGCCCCGTTCAGGATGATCGCCGGAACGCAGGCGTAGGTTTCGACGTTGTTCAGCAGCGTCGGCTTGCCCCACAGCCCCTTCTGCGCCGGGAACGGCGGCCGGGGGCGGGGTTCGCCGCGTTTCCCTTCAATGGAGGTGATCAGCGCGGTCTCCTCGCCGCAGACAAAGGCGCCTGATCCCATCCGGATGTCGAGGTCAAAACTGAACGCGCTGCCGAGAATCTGCGCCCCCAGCAGGCCGTGCTGCCGCGCCTGGTCGATCGCCGTTTGCAGCCGCTTGACCGCCAGCGGGTATTCGGCCCGCACATAGACATAGCCCTGGTCAGCGCCGATGGTGAAAGCCGCGATCACCATCCCCTCGATCACGCTGTGTGGGTCGCCCTCCAACACGCTGCGATCCATGTAGGCGCCGGGGTCGCCCTCGTCCGCATTGCACAAGACGTATTTCTGGCCGGCAGACGCCTGGCGCGTGAGGCTCCACTTGAGATAGGTCGGGAAGCCCGCGCCGCCGCGGCCTCGGAGTCCCGATGTCTGGAGCTGGCCAATCACCTCGTCGCCGCTCATGCTCTCCAGCACCTTGGCCAACGCGCCATAGGCGCCGGCCGCGACCGCGTCCTCAATCCGCTCAGGATCGATGGTGCCGCAGGTCCGCAGCACCACCTTGGTCTGCTTGGCGAAAAAGGGGATCTCACCGCAGGCGCGCTGCACGGCACCGGTTTGCTCATCGCGAACCAACAGACGCTCCACGGGCTTTCCGCCCAGCAGGTGTTCGCGAACGATCTCCGCCGCGTCCTCCGGCTTGACGCCTTGGTAGAAGGTCTGATCCGACGCGACCAGCAGCACCGGCCCGCGGGCGCACGGCCCCATGCAGCCCGTCTCGCGGACCGTCACTTTCTTGGCCAACCCCTGTGCCGCCAACGCGGTCTGCAAGGCGGCCTCGACGTCGCGCGCACCGGAGGCCAGGCAGCTCCCCCCGACGCACACACGGATCTCTTCACGCGTGCCGGCGGCGCGCTGCAACCGGGCCTTCCACCCCTTCAGTGCGGCGGGTGACGCAATCGTTTTGGGTGTGGCTGCGCTCATGTCGGCACCGCCTCTCGCGTCGCCTCTGCGGCGGCCCTGGCGCGATACGTCTCCAGAAGCTCCCCGACCTTGGTCTCTTTGACCCGCTGGTGAAGGTCGTCATTCACCATCAGCACGGGCGCCATGCCGCATGCGCCAAAACACCGGCCCACGCCCAACGAAAACAGGCGGTCGGGCGTGGTCTCCCCCACATCGATGCCCAGCTTGTGTTTGAGCGCCTGAAGCAAGGCGTTGCCGCCGCGCACATAGCAGGCCGTTCCCAGGCAGACGCGGATCAGATACGTTCCGCGCGGGACGGTCGAGAAGAAGGAGTAGAACGTGACAACTCCAGAGACCTCGCTGAATGGCTTGTCGAAGACATGGGCAATCCGCTTGAGTGCCGCCTGCGGCAGATAGCCGAAGCGCGTTTGCGCCACCTGAAGCGCCGGGATGAGTCCCCCGGGCTTGGTCGCGTACTCCTGTAGCACGGTCTCCAACTCATTCAGAATGTGCGCTTCTGAAAGCGCGCCTGATCCACAGGTACAACCCACAGGTGCTTCTGACATGCTCACTCCTTCCTTCGGACACGACCACTGTGTCCGAACCGGCAACACGGATCACGGTCACATCAGAGCGACCCGGTTATGTACTTCTCAAGGTTCTCAATATCCTGCTCGCGCTCGGAGCACAGGAATTTGACCACATCGCCGATCGAGATCAGCCCGGCCAGCGTGCCGTGATCCATGACCGGCAGATGGCGCAGCCGTTTCTCGGTCATGATCTTCATGCAGGAATCGACAATCTCGGTCGCAGGAACGGTCACCACCGGCGACGACATCACCTCGTCTACAATCACCGTGCGCAGATTGAGCTCCTTCAAAAGCACTTTGCGCATGCAGTCCCGTTCCGTCAGGATGCCGACGATCCTGCCGGCGCTGTCGACCACGGGGAGGCTCCCGATGTGCCCCTCTTCCATGATTTTGACGGCGTCAAAGACGGTCGTCTTCGTCGGCGTCGTGATGACGGTGCCCCCTTTGAGCTTCAGCAATGCTCCAACGGATGTCTGCATGACGTGCTCCTTGTCCTGACTTCACGGGCCGTCCGGTCTGGCAACCGCCTGTTTGTGCTGAGTTGTACAACCGCGCCGAACGGGATGTCACAAAACGTGCCATGTTGTTAGTCTGAAGGTTGGCGCAAGCGATCGTCAAGCGAAATCAGAAAATTTGTGAAGGCGCGTTCAAAACGTGCATCACCTTCTGCGTCGCTGCTGTACGCCCACGCCTATCGCGATGGACGACGGACACTCTGGATGATTCCGCTGCCGGTCACGCGGTCGCCATCGTAGAACACAGCGGTCTGGCCTGGAGTGACAGACATCTGCGGCTCGTCGAACTGGACCTCGGCCACCGGCGTGCCATCACGCATTCCGGCGCGCAGGGTCGCCGCCGCCTCCCGGTGCTGCTGGCGGATCTTGACCGTCACGCGAAGGGGCGAGGCTGGCGGTCCGGATAGGCTGATCCAGTTCAGATCCGCCGCCGTGAGCCGCGTTGAGAACAGATCCTGGTGCCCGCCGACAACCAGCGTATTCGCACACGCCTCGATCCGCACGACGTAGAGCGGTTCAGCCGTGCCGCTGAGCCCCAGTCCCTTGCGCTGCCCCACCGTATAGCCGACGATCCCCTGATGCCGGCCGAGAACCCGGCCGGCCGTGTCCACAATCGGACCCGGCACGGCGTCGCGGGTGTCGAACAGCACGCTGTAGTTCCGGCTCTCTATGAAATTCTGGCTTTCCTTCTTGTCGGCCACATCGACCCATCCCGCATCCCGCGCCAGCGCCTTCACACGCTCCTTGGTGAGCGATCCAAGAGGGAACAGAACCCGTGCGAGCTGTTCCTGCGACAGGCGCGAGAGAAAGTAGGTCTGATCCTTAGACGCATCCGCAGCCCGGAGCAGCAACCAACGCCCGGTATCCGGATGCCGTTCCACGCGGGCATAATGGCCGGTGGCAAAACGGTCAAACGCAATCCCCATCGCGCGCGCCCGCTCCAGCAGCAGCGCAAATTTCATGGCCCGGTTGCAGCGCACGCACGGATTGGGCGTCCGTCCGGCGCGGTATTCGGCGCGAAAGTTGTCCAGCACCTCGGCGGCGTATTCCGGCGCGAGCGGGATGACGTGGTGCGGAATGCCCAACCGGGCGGCCACCGACCGGGCGGCTTCGATGTCCCGCGCCTCGCCGGGGCCGTAGCAGCCCGAGAGCCCCTCGTCGGGAAGCGGCGTGGTCCCGTCCCAGATGGACATGGTGAGCCCGACCACGGCATGCCCCTGGTTCTTGAGCAGCCAGGCGACGACCGACGAATCCACGCCGCCGCTCATGCCTACCGCTACCGCCTGTTTTTCGCTGCTCATGGTACATGCCGGGTTCAAACAGAATCGGCGCGCAGGATATGCGCCAGATATTCGCCATAGGTTGACTTCTTCAGCGTGTCGACGAGACCGGCGAACTGTGCGCGGCTGACAAACCCTTTACGCCAGGCGATCTCCTCGATGCAGGCGATCTTCAAGCCCTGACGGTCCTGGATGGCCTTGACGAACGCCGTGGCGTCGGCCAGCGAATCGTGCGTGCCGGTGTCGAGCCAGGCGAAACCGCGACCGAGCAGTTGTACGTTGAGTCGGCCCTGTTCGAGGTAGACCTTGTTCAGGTCGGTGATCTCGTATTCGCCGCGCGCGGATGGCCTGAGCGCTGCGGCGATCTTGACCACGTCGTTGTCGTAGAAATAGAGTCCAACCACCGCATAGTTGGATTTGGGCGCGAGGGGCTTCTCCTCGATTGAAACCGCTTTCCCTGCCTTGTCAAAAGCCACCACGCCATAGCGTTCGGGATCATTGACGTAATAGCCGAAGACCGTGGCGCCGGGCCGTTCGTTGGTCTGCGCCATCAGCCGCGAAAGCCCGTCGCCGTAGAAGATGTTATCCCCTAAAATCAGACAGACGGAATCGCTGCCAATGAAATCGCGGCCCAGCACAAAGGCCTGCGCCAGCCCGTTGGGCACCTCCTGAACCTGATAGGCAATGCGCATCCCCAGCCGGCTGCCGTCGCCCAGCAGCCGTTCGAAGACCGGTGTCGCCTCGGGCGTCGAGATGATGAGCACCTCACGAATGCCCGCCAGCATCAGCGTGGAGAGCGGATAGTAGATCATCGGCTTGTCATACACCGGAAGCAATTGCTTGCACATCACCTGCGTCACCGGAAACAGCCGCGTCCCCGCGCCCCCCGCCAGAATAATCCCCTTGCGCGCCATAGGTCCCCTCCCCTTTTACCGTGCCAAAATTCGCTTGCTGGTGCGGACGGCGCAGAACGCCGTGCCGCACATTGAACAGTGGTCGTCCGCGCAGGCGTCGTCGGCGCCGGGATCGCGCGTCCGGCGCCAACGCGCCTCGGCGGTCTGTGGATCGAGCGCCAGGGCAAACTGCCGCTTCCAGTCAAAGGTCATCCTCGCATCCGCCATAGCGTCGTCGGATCGCCGCGCGCCCGGCAGACCGCGGGCGATATCGCCCGCGTGCGCGGCGATGCGATGGGCGACCAGCCCCTGGCGCACCTCGTCCGCATCGGGCAGCCCGAGGTGTTCCGATGGGGTCACGTAGCACAGCAGGGAGGCGCCATAGACCGTCGCAGCCGTGGCGCCGATGCTGGAGGTGATGTGGTCGTAACCCGGCGCGACGTCGCAGACGACCGGACCGAGCACGTAAAACGGCGCGCCGTCGCAGACCTGCTGCTGCCGCTCCATGTTCATCTGGATCTGGTCGAACGGCACGTGCCCCGGTCCCTCGACCATGACCTGCACGCCACGGTCCCGGCAGCGCCGCACGAGATCGCCCAGCACGTCCAGTTCGCCGAACTGGGCGGCATCGCTGGCATCAGCCAGGCAGCCCGGCCGCAACCCGTCGCCGAGCGACACGGTCACGTCGTGGCTGACCAGGATGTCCAGCACCTCGTCCCACCGTTCGAAGAGCGGATTTTCCCGATCATGGACGTGCATCCATTCGGCCATGATCGCGCCGCCGCGACTGACGATGCCCATCTTGCGCTTCAGGGCCAGGGGAACATGGCGGCGCAAGAGCCCCGCATGGAGGGTCATAAAGTCCACACCCTGCCGCGCCTGCTGTTCGATGACGGCCAGCAGCAGTTCCGGCTTCATGTCGGGGATCGCCCCCTCCAGCCGCGAGACCGTCTCATAGACCGGCACGGTCCCCAGCGGCACGGGGGAGTCGTCGAGCATCGCCTGCCGAACGGCCGCCAGCTCCGGGCCGACGCTCAAATCCATCACGAAATCCGCTCCGGCATCGAGCGCCACGCGCAGCTTCACCCGTTCGGCGCCGATGTCCGAGCGGTCGGGCGAACGGCCGAGATTGGCATTGACCTTGGTGCGGAAGAGCCGCCCCACGCCGACCGGCTTGCAGCCGGTATGCGCCGGATTGAGCGGTATCACCGCCCGCCCCATCGCAACCGTGGCCCGCACCTCCTCGCCGGTGACCCCCTCATCGCAGGCCACCGCCGTCATCGCCCCGGTCACAACCCCCTGTCTCGCGGCATCTAATTGCGTCATTCTAACGCTCCCATGGTTATCCCTTCGATCGGTATCCGCGCGGGCGTGCCGAGCACGGCCGCCCCCGAGCCGACCCGCACACCCGTGCGGATCGCTTCATACACATACGCCTTCCCGGCGATCACCGCATCGCGCAGGCTGCCGCCACGGGCCAGTGCGGCTGTGATCGCCGCGCTGAGCGAGCATCCCGTGCCGTGCGTCGAGAGTGGCTGATCCACCGCCGGCGACTCGATCACCACGGTCCCCTCACCATCGCACAGCACATCGCGTGCTCGATGGGCCGCGTCGTGGCCGCCCTTGATCAGCACCGCGCCGCCGAAGCGCCCGCGCAGTTCACGCGCCGCCCCGGCTGCGGCGGCCAAGCCCCGGATCGACCGGCCCAGCAGCGCCTCGGCCTCGGGCAGGTTGGGCGTGATGAGCGTCGCCAGCGGCAGCAGCCGCATGCACAGCGCCGCCACCGCTTCCGCCTCCAAAAGCCGCGCGCCACTGCTGGCGACCATCACGGGGTCCACCACCTTCAGAATATCGGGATAGCGCGCAAAACGGTCGGCGACCGCCGCGATCAGACCCGCCGTGGCCAACATCCCCGTTTTGGCCGCGCCGATCGCATAGTGCGGCAGCACGGCGTCCAACTGCAGTCCCAGAAAATCGGGAGAGACCGGCAGCACGGCGTCCACGCCCCAGGGGTTCTGGGCCGTCAGCGCGGCGACAGCCGTGCAGCCATGCACGCCGAACACGTGGAACGCGCGCAGATCTGCCTGTATCCCCGCATTGCCGCCGCTGTCGCTGCCGGCCACGGTCAGCGCCGCCGGCCAGCGGATAGTGTTGTTGTGCGCGCCGTCCATTCGCCTCGTTCCCCGCACTGCGACCTGACCACCTCGCGCAAATCAAGACGGGCGCCGCACAGGCGCCCGCATCCTTGGCCATGCAGCCAATCCCTTGCGCCGGCATGATCCGGATCAGGTTCGACGGGTCTGCTCTCAGTCACCGCACGCCGCGCGCGGCAACACCCCGTGGTGCGTTAAAGATGCATTATGCGCCTAATTGCCGCAAAAAGCAAGAATGGCGTGGACTCCTACCTTCCCGCTTGCCAACGCCAGCCTTTGCTTGCTACTATGACGCCAATTCATCCCTGTGCTGGATTCTGCGTGGTTTAATCGGCCCCTGAATCGTCACGGGTTACGGCCGATTCGCAATCGTGTAACCGGTTGCGAGGAGATTTGTTATGCCAAGTTATCAAGAAATTGAAGATGCCATTTCATTTTCTGATGTGTCATTTGGCCAGGGGAGCGCCCACTATGATCCCGCGCGCAACGCCATTTATCTGCGGGGGTCCGAACTGGAGGAGGATCAGGCCCTGATCCCCACGGATGTGAACTGGGAAACCTGCATCCTCATTCCCGGCGAAAAGCAGCTGGATCTCGGTCGCACACTCGTCGAACGCTTTGTGCGAGAATACCGGCCCGATGATTCTGAGCTGATCAGAAGCTTTTTCATTCGGCGCGGGGCGTACCGTCGATTTCGGATGTGGACGGTCGCCGCAGGATTGCTCGACCATTGGCATGCCTACCGCGCCCGTGCGGAACGGGAAGCCATTCTCGCGTGGTGCGAGGATAAGCATATTCCGCTGACCGATATTCCCGCCCCTCCGGATATCCCCGATCTCCCGGCACCGACCGGACCCTCCCCGAATCAGATTCATCCTCTGCCCACCGGCGACAAACGTTTCACCTACATCGCCAACACCATCAAGAGCCCGAATATCATCGTCGGTGACTACACCTATTCGGATGACTGCGAAGGGCACGAACCCTTTGAACGGCGGGTGCTGCACCACTATCCCGGGAACGGCTGCAAGCTGATCATCGGCCGTTTTACCGCCATTGCGAGCGGCGTCCGTTTCATCATGAACAGCCCCGCTCACACGACCGACGGTTTCTCCGCCTATCCGTTCAGCCTGTTTGGCCAGGGCTGGGAGGCGTCGTCCACCGACGCCGGAGTTCCCGCACCGACGAGCGACACCGTCATCGGCAATGACGTGTGGATCGGCTATCAGGCTTTAATCATGCCGGGGGTGCGTATCGGCGACGGGGCCATCATCTCCGCTCGGGCGGTCGTCATGCATGACGTGCCGCCGTATGCCGTGGTCGGCGGCGTGCCAGCGACCCTGATCCGCACCCGCTTCACCGAAGATGTCATCTCTGCGCTTCTGGAGATCGCCTGGTGGAACTGGGATGCGGCCAAGATCACGCGCAATCGCGCAGCCATCACCTCAGCCGATCTGGGCGCGCTCCAAGCAGCGAAATAAAATACAGGGACTCGCTATGGACTATATCTTAATGATTGTCGGCGCCGTACTGGTCAACAATTTTGTACTCAATCGGTTCCTCGGGATCTGCCCCTTTCTCGGCGTGTCGAAACGGATTCCAACCGCGATGGGAATGTCTGGCGCCGTGATTTTCGTGATGGGCATGGCGGCCGCCGTCACGTGGTGCGTGCAGGCCTGGGTCCTCGCACCGTTCGGGCTGGAGTACCTGCAGACGATCGTATTCATCCTCCTGATCGCGGCATTTGTGCAACTCGTGGACATGGTCATGAAGCGCTATCTTCCTGGGTTGCACCGCGCCTTGGGAATATTTCTGCCACTGATCACCACCAACTGCGCCGTGCTCGGCGTCGCGGTTATGAACGTCAAGGCGGCCTCGGGGTTCACCCGATCGGTGGTCTTCTCGCTCGCGGCGGCCGTGGGTTTCGCCTTCGCGTTGCTGCTGTTCACGGGGCTTCGCGAGAAGATCGAGCGCGCCGATCCGCCGCGCGCATTTCGCGGTGTCGCGCTGGCCTTGGTCACCGCCGGGCTGTTGAGCCTGGCGTTCATGGGGTTTACCGGGCTGGTCAAATGACATCAGACCGCATGAGAGGGTTCGGACAATGAATCAGTGGATGTTCTCCATTCTTTGGATCGGCGGCATCGGTGCCGTCTGCGGGACGGCCCTCGCCTTTGCAGCCCGCTATCTCAGCGTCGAGGAGGATCCGCGCATCGAGCAGGTGACCAACGAACTCCCCGGCGCCAACTGCGGCGGCTGCGGCTTCGCGGGTTGCGCTGACTACGCCCGAGCGCTGGTCACCACGAGCGCTGCCACCTCTCTCTGCCCCATTTGCAACAGCGCCGTGATCGCCAGGATCGCCGCCATCTTCGGCCGAACCGCCGAAGCGGTTGAGCGCAAAGTTGCGCGGATTCAATGCGGCGGCAGCGACGCCGAAGCGCTCCGTCGCTTTGCGTACAATGGCATTGCCGATTGCGCCGCCGCCGCCGCGACCGGCGGCGGTGACAAGGCGTGCGCGTACGGCTGCCTGGGCTATGGGTCCTGTGCGCGGGTCTGCCCGGTCGGTGCCATCGCCATTTCAAGCGGGCTGGCATCCGTGAATCCAGCAACCTGCATCGGTTGTGGCAAATGCGTGCCTGTCTGCCCGCGCGGTCTCATCATGCTCGTCCCGGCTGCCGCCAGAATCCATGTGCTGTGCAGTTCCAAGGACAAGGGCCCCGTTGTGAAGAAGGTCTGCGGTGTTGGATGCATCGGCTGCACGCTCTGCGTGAAGCTTTCCGACGGTGCCATCGCCATGGACGGTTTTCTCGCCAAAGTCGACTACTCTAAACCGCTGACCAACGATGCGCTTGTCGACAAGTGCCCGGGGCACTGCATCCAAACGATTGGCTAATTCCATGAAACCCATTAGAGCTCCCTATTGCTTCAGCGGCGGTATCCATCCGGTTTACAGCAAGGATCTGACCCGCAGCGCGCCGATCCAGACGCTCCCCTGTCCACCGCAACTGGTGATCGCGCTCTCGCAGCACCTCGGTGCCCCGGCCGTCGCCATCGTCAAAGCGGGAGACAGCGTCTCGGGCGGACAGCGGCTTGCCGATCCGGCCGGTGTGATTTCCGCGCCGATCCACGCGCCGACCTCGGGCAAGATCCTGCGCATCGAGCCCGCTCCGACCCCGCTCGGACGCCCCGTCCCAGCGATCATTCTTGAGCCTGACGGACACGATACGTGGGATTCGCCGCTGACTCCCATGCCCGATTGGAGCCGCTTGGATCGGAAGTCGCTTGCCGGGCAAGTCGGCGCGGCAGGCGTCGTCGGCATGGGCGGAGCCGGGTTCCCGACACAGGTCAAACTCTCCCCGCCCGCCGACAAGCCCATCGACACGCTGATCATCAACGGCGCCGAATGCGAGCCCTACCTCACGGGCGACCACCGCCTCATGCTCGAACGCGCAGAAGCCCTCTGGCAGGGCGCCGCGATCATCCGCTACATCCTCGGCGCCAAGACCGTGCACATCGCCATTGAGGACAACAAACCAGACGCCATCCAAGCCTTGGAATCGGCGCGGACTCTGGAAGACGCAGCCGTCTGCATTCTCAAAACCAGCTATCCCCAGGGAAGTGAAAAACAGCAGATCTATTCGGTGACAGGCCGAGTCGTGCGCACCGGCGGACTGCCAATGGATGTCGGCTGCGTGGTGGAGAACGTCGGCACCACCCTGGCTGTCTGGGACGCCGTGGTCAACGGCCGCCCGCTTGTCAGCCGGACCATCACCGTCAGCGGCGACGCAGTCGCCGCGCCCGCCAACTTCCTCGCGCTGATCGGAACCCCATTCGCGGCGCTGGTCGATGCGTGTGGCGGCGCACGGGGGCGCATCGCCAAGATCATTTCGGGCGGTCCGATGATGGGGTTCGCCCAGGCTTCGCTGGATGTCGCGATGAGCAAGACCTCCTCGGGGCTGCTGCTCCTCTCCGCCAGCCGCGTTCCCGGTTTCACCTCCCAGCCGTGCATCGCCTGCGGACGCTGCCTCGATGCGTGCCCCATGGGCCTGATGCCCGCCGAACTCAGCCAATGCATCGAGGCCGACGATATCGATGCGGCCGAGCATCTCTTCGTGATGGATTGTTTTGAATGCGGCTCCTGCGCCTTCGTCTGTCCCGCCCATCGCCCGCTCGTCCAACACATGCGACGCGCCAAGGCGATCATCCTCGCCCGGCGCCGCGCCGCCATAAAAAAGTAAGGGCTCGTCCTGTTTGACTGTGTACCCGCACCCGACACCCCACCGACACACCTTATGAAACCTCAATCCTCCGCCGACCTCCACATCGTCAGTTCCTCGCCCCACGCCCACTCGGGCGCGTCGGTCAGCCGGATCATGGCCGATGTCTTGATTGCGCTTGTGCCCGCCTTTGCGGCCGCCTGCTGGTTCTTCGGCTGGGACGCGATCCGGCTCACGGCGGCCTGTGTTACGGCTTGCCTCGCGAGCGAATGGCTCTGCCGTAAAGCCATGCGACGCGACAACACGCTCTCCGACCTCAGCGCTGTGGTCACCGGTGTGCTGCTGGCCTTCAACCTGCCGCCCGCGCTGCCGACCTGGATGGCCGTCGCCGGTTCAGTCGTCGCCATTGCCATCGCCAAGCAGACCTTCGGCGGACTCGGCTACAACCCCTTCAATCCCGCGCTCATCGGCCGCGCGTTCCTCCTGATTTCCTGCACCGGTCCCATGACCACATGGAGCGCCTCGGCTTGGCGCGGAGCCGATGCCCTAACCACCGCCACGCCGCTTGGACTCGTGAAAGAAGCGCTCAAGGCTGGCCAGCCCCTGCCATTCACGCTGACTCAGGACATGACGTGGAACTTTTTCATCGGCAACATGAATGGCTGCATCGGCGAGGTGTCCGCTGCCGCGATTCTTCTGGGCGTGGCCTATCTGCTTTTCCGCCGCGTCATCACGTGGCACGTCCCGGTCGCCTATCTCGGCACGGCCGTTCTTTATGCCGTGATCCTCCGCTTCACATCGGCCAACGCCATGCCCGTGTCCTTTCACCTCTTTACCGGCGGTCTGATGCTCGGCGCCTGCTTCATGGCCACCGACATGGTCACCACGCCCATCACTCGTTCTGGGTTGCTGCTTTTTGGTGTCGGTTGCGGTCTCCTGACGATGGTCTTCCGCACCGTCGTCAACGGCGCCTATCCTGAAGGCGTCAGTTTTGCCATACTCATCATGAATGCATTCACACCGCTCATCAACCGGGCGACAAAACGTCAGCCGTTTGGAGCCAAATCACCATGAAAGATATCCTCAAACTCACGGGCATACTGACCCTGATCTGCACGGTCTGCACGGTCATTCTTGCCGCCGTCAACGCGGTGACTCAAGCGCCAATCGCCCTCGCCAAAGAGAAGAATATTCTTGAAGCGGCAAAGAAAGTCCTCCCGCCCGGTGCGGAACCGGTTTTTGTCGAAGCGCTGACCGCGCGGGAAGACCAAAAGGTTCGGACAAATGTGGTCTTTGTCGCCAAGGACGCCGCAGGCACGGTGCAAGCTGTTGCCGTTCAGGGTGTTTCGAAGAACGGCTATGGCGGGCCGGTCATGCTCATGGTCGGCATTGCCGCTGATGGCACGCTGATCAATTTCGAAGTCATTGAGCAGACCGAGACACCGGGTCTGGGGACGAAGATCACGGAGGAACCGTTCCGCAAACGCCTGATTCGGCGCCCCGACGGAACTCCGCGTCCCATCGTCGGCACCCAATGGAAGGTCACACGCGACGGTGGCGAAATCGACGCCGTCACCGCAGCAACCATCTCATCCAGGGCCGCGATCGAAGCCGTGCGTGATGCCATCGCTACGTATGAGGCCGTGAAAAGTCGTCTGTAGGGTAGCCTATCGATAGAACGGGCGCTGACTGAGTTATTGCATAGATTCATCCTGGCGGGAAACCCTTATGAGCCTCTTGCGCATCCCGAGCCTCCGCTCCGCGTTGTTTGCCTCTCTTCTGTTTGTCCTGACCGGATGCACCACCTGGATGAACAGCGACACGCCGTTTCAGGTCTCAGCCTCTTCGTTGAATTGGACGGAAATACTCTACTCCACATCAGACGGATCGCAGGTCGTTCGCATCTCGCTCATCGGCAACGGCCAGATTGTCATGCGCCGGGGAAAAAGCAGTCGGGTGCTGGACGAGTTTGCCACGGACGTGGAGAGCGAAACATGGACGGATATCGAGCGTGACGAGATCAATCTCTCCCGCAAGGAGGTTCAGCAGATACACCAAATATTGGTCAATCGCGGCGCCTTGAAACGTGTCAAGAAACTCCCCCCCGGCGCGTCCACTGTGGTGCAAATGCACGGTAAGATTGATGATAAGGTGTTTGCCCGCGTTTCTGTGGACCCGCCGCTGATAGAAGCCGTCGAATCGATCATCGCATTTTTTCCGCCACCCAAGGCAAAGCCCCAACAGAAGTGACTGTGGAGGCGCATGCAACTGACACCTATATCGCACGCGCGCAGAAGGAGGCTTCCCGTCTCCGGCTGCATCCGGGCCTTGGAGTCTGCCTGTCTGTTGAAAATCGCCACCCTGCAGGTTTGCCTGGCTGCCGCGTTTTTGCTAATCCCCGCAACTGTTCAGGCTCAAATTCGTCAACCGTTGCCTTCGGTGGAATATATCCCAGTCGGACGGCTGGAGACCCGCAACTACCAGCACCTCGCCTATGGTCTCGCCGCATTCAGCAGCCAGGCCGGTCTTGGCCACTCGTTGGACTCCATCAAGCGGCAGGCCGCCGCCTTGCTCTGCGTTCCCAACCTCGATGGCATCACCCTGAATGCGCCATTGACTATTCACTACTTGATTCCCAAGGCGGGCGCCGCGGCAAATGATTCCGCTGTCGCGATACAGCGTGTCGCCATCGTCACGCTTGAAGATAACGGGGCGCTGCTTTTTGATATGTTGCGCACCATCTACGCCGAATTCACACAATACCCGTGGGGCGTCACGTTTACGCATCTGAACAGCGGCTATGACTGGCCCTATCCTCAGGTCACCGTCAGTTTACGGAACAACCGAGCCTTTCTTTCTATCACGCCTCAAGCGGTTGAATGGCTCGCGACCGCTGGCAATGTCCTGCAACTGGGGCAATCCACCAGCGACCCGCTCTCCAGCAGCTTCATTCCTGAAACGCTGACCGCCCTCCTGCGCACGGTGTTGCCGCAGGAAGACGCAGCCCGCTCCACTCCGGTCATGCATCTCTTTGCCCGCTTGATTGCGGCCTCGCTTCCCGATCTTCACGCCGTTGACTTTGCGGCCAAGGCGGATGGTATCTCGCTGACGCTCACCGGCGCACTCCGCCCTGCGCCGTCCGTCCAATCCACCGCAACCGCATCCTCCACTAAACTAACCGCGATCGAATTGGCCTGCGCGGCAGCCATCCCGGTCAATGCCGTTTACGCTTCGGCCGAGGCGGATCCCTCGACTCACGGCGACTGGCTGTCCAACGTATTCGGCGGCGTTTCCGCGGGACTCCCCACCCTCAAGCGCCTTGTCGATGCCCCCGCCACCGCCCAGGTTACCTACATTGAGCCCTCAACAAAAGGCCAGTCTTTGATATACGTCTGCATCCTCGAAACCGATGACCCCGCATCGCAGTTGCCTGACATCGTCCAAAAATTGTCCCACGCTCATCTGGGAGCCGGATTGGGCTATCGCCCGCAACCCGACCGCCAGTCCGGAAAAAACCGTATCCGGGTTTTTCACATGGAACGCGCACCCGCCGCTCGGGATCAACCCCCATCGGCCGCGCCATCCGCAACGATCTCAGCCGAGACGCTCCCCTTGCTCTTGGCCCTGGCTGCGGGAGGTCTGACCTGCGAGCTGACCGCCACCGATCGTTACCTTGTGCTGGCGCTCGGCTCTGCGGGCGTGATTGATGACGTTCTGCCCGCGCTTGCCGTCGCACGTCCAGCCCCAGCGCTCGTGCGCGCACGCTGGCAGCCTGCCGGCATACGCATTCCCGACAATGCCCAATCGGTGACCGTTCTCTATCCGGTCCGGCTCTTCCGCCAGCTCGTCAACATCCTGCCCGGTTCGCGCAGCGACCTGGTCCGCCGCATCCCAACCTTGGGCGACGGCATGCTCGCCTTCAGAACCCCGATCGGCGAGGACGGCAACTTCCAGTCGGTGCTGCGCATTGCCGCCAACGAATTGAATAGTTTGCAGCTCGCTTTCGAGCATGGACAGCCCATCATCCAAGAGCTCCTCCTCAATCGCGCCATCCAGTCTATGATCAATAAACCGCTCGCCCCGAACACCGATAACGTTCTCAACCCGGGAAGAGATCCATCACTCCCCGAATAATCCCGCACACCTGGAGACTTTTCGAATGCAACCGGCCATTCTATTTGCCACCGTTCTGATGGAGCGCAACCGATGGACTGCGGATAAACGGCCAACGGTGGCCGTCAGCACCTGGCTTGCCGATCTGGCCCACGCCGGTTTTGACGGCATTGAGCTCTGGCAGAACCACGCCATCGAGTCGAGCGAACAGGAGCGAGAAGCCCTGAGCACCTCGCCCCTGCCGATCACGATCTTCAATTCGTATGTTGGCTTCACCGACGCCGACGCCGATGGCCGTGCACGTGTCGCGGAGCTCGTGCGACGTTTCTCCTGCAGCGCCGTCAAATTTAATCTTTCCAATCGACTGGACACGCGCGCGCAGGAAATCGCCGAAGCGCGGCGGTGGTTTTCCTCGATGCCCGGTGTGACCCCGCTGTGCGAATGCCACCCCGGGACCAGCGTCGAGCACGCTGCCGAAGCCGCCGCCGCATTTGCCGACTGGCCGGAGCTGCGCATCATCGTCCATCCCTTCTTTTTTTCGGCCGAGACGCTCCAAGGCTGGTTCGACGCCTTCGGTTCCCGGATCAGCCATTGCCATGTGCAGATCCGCCAACCCGGCCCAAACGGAATTTTCACGCGTCTTGACGAGCAGATCGAACCGGTCTCCGGTCAGACCCGGCTGGCGTTGCGCAACGGCTTTGCCGGGTCGTGGGCGATCGAATTCACCAAGGGCGTCTGCACACCCGATGAATCGCCCGCCCCGCTCGTCGCGGCCGCGATCCAAGATCTGCGCACGCTCCGCTCACTCCTGTGAGCCCTGGCGGGTTAAGAACGTTACGTCTCGCCTGCCCTCACCGGGCGATCCCGCTCACCAGCCAGTGCGGCATCGGCGGCGGTGCCGACCGGGTCTCATCCGCAACAAAGCCAGCCTCCGCGAGCCATCCTTTCAGCTCCACATCCGAGAACACCCAGCCATGACGAGTGGTCAACGCCATGTTGACGGCGAACAAGGCCGAAAAGGTCGGATGGGCATGCGTGGCGTCGGTCATCATATCTAGGATAAAGATGCGTCCGCCCGGCTTCAGCGCCGCACGCGCCCGCTTCAGAATCGAGACGATCTGATCCGGAGACTCCTGATGCAAGGCGCCAAAGAGGGTTACCGCATCAAAGGACCCCGCCTCATATTCATCCGTGTGATAGTCCCCGGCCTGGCACAGCACGCGTTCTGAGAGACCCGCCTCGCGCACGAGCTCTGCAGCGACCGCCGAGACGGCTGGCAGATCCACCGTAACGCAAGTCAGCGACGGATGCGCTTGCGCCAGCATCACGGCGTACGTTCCGGGCCCGCCGGCTAGATCCAGCAACCTCGCGCATCCGCTCAAGTCCAACATCGGCACGACCGATCGGCCGATCCCCAACGCACGACCGTGCATGGCCAGCACGAACCGGCGCGTGCGCCCCGGATCCTCACCGAGATGGATCTCGGGCGCTTCGACGGGGTGTCCGGTCTTCACCAGTTCCGCCAACCGGCCCCATGCGGAATAGACATCGCGATTGTAGCGGATGGCGCGCGTCAAATCATGCGGCGCGCCCGCAACCAACGCGACTTGGCCCGCCGCCGTATTGGCATAGTGATCGCCCTGCTTGCTCAACAGGCCGACGGCCACGCAGGCATCGAGCAGTAGGCGCAAACCGCGCACCGCCACACCCGCCTGATCCGCTAATGCCGTGGCATCGGCGCTTCCCCCCGCGCGATGAATCGCCGTGAACAGATCCACGTCCAAAGCGGCGAACAGCGTCGCCGAACCGTAATACGCACTCGCCAACGCGACGATTCCCTCAATGGGCAGTGTGTTATCGTTCATGTGTGCCTCTCTTTTCATCCTTGTGTCGGACAATATTAGCAATTTTTGATTGTGGTTACGATTACGAATCAACGACCCAAACGAAAGGGCGCTCACCTGATACCCCGTTTTTTACTTTTTACCGGCAGGCCTTTTTCTGCTACCCTATCTCCGTGAACTTAAATCCTCTTTCCAAATCTGACATGCCTCCCCTCATGATTCTCTGTGGCGGCAAAGGAACGCGTCTGCGCGACGTGACAGAGCTGCTTCCCAAGCCCATGGTGCCCATCGGTGAGCAACCGATCCTCTGGCACATCATGCGTTCCTACGCCACTTTTGGCGTGCGGAGGTTCATCCTCTGTCTCGGCTACAAGCGCGACTGTTTCGTCGATTACTTCCTGAATTTTCACGCTTACGCCGCTGACGTCACCGTCCGCCTGGGGCAACACGGCGCGATTACCTACCACAACCAAGCCGCAGAGGCCGATTGGGAGGTCACCCTCGCCAACACCGGCATCGAAACGATGACGGGCGGACGTGTGGCCATCGCCGCAAAGCATCTACAGCCTGCGGACACCACCTTTTTTCTGACCTACGGCGACGCGGTTTCAGACGTGGATATCGCGGCTTCGCTCGTCTTCCATCGCCAACGCCAGAAACTGATCACGGTGACAGCCGTCCATCCCGAGGGCCGTTTCGGCGAAATGCATCTGGAAAACGGGAGTGTTCACGGCTTCGAGGAGAAGCCCGCGCGTCTGGATGGCTACATCAACGGCGGCTTCATGGTGCTTGAACAGGAGTTTGTTTCACGCTACCTGTCCGCGGACAAGGATCTTTTTTTCGAACAGCAACCCATGCGTCAGGCCATGGCCGACGGCCAGATGACCGCGTTCGCCCATGAGGGCTTCTGGCAGTGCATGGATACACCGCGTGAGTACCAACTGCTGAACGACCTGTGGAAGAGCGGCGATGCGCCTTGGGCCGCCCGGTGGCATGCTGATTCACCAGTCAGGCGCGAAGGCAATCAGTCTTTGTGGTAAACCATGAAAGCTTCCGTATTCAAAAACAAGCGCATTTTCCTTACCGGCCACACCGGTTTCAAAGGTTCGTGGCTGGCGCTCTGGCTGCACCGCCTCGGGGCTAGGGTTTACGGCTATTCACTCCCACCGCCGACCGCGCCGTCTAATTACGCGCTGTCGGGCATTCGTTCTCTTCTGTTCGGCGAAACCCTCGCCGATATCCGGGACCGCGACGGGCTGAGTCGGACACTGATCGGATTCAAGCCGGATATTGTTTTTCACCTCGCCGCCCAGCCTCTGGTGCGTGATAGCTACGCGGCCCCTTACGAGACCTTCGATGTGAACGTGATGGGCACCGCCAGTCTGCTCGATGCGGTGCGTAAACTCAAGCAGCCCTGCGCCGTCATTTGCGTCACGACCGACAAGTGTTACGAAAACCGCGAACAAGTCTGGGGCTACCGCGAATGCGACCCCATGGGCGGCCACGATCCCTACAGCGCCAGCAAAGGGGCCGCCGAACTCCTGATCGCCTCTTACCGGCGCTCGTTCTTTGCTTCGTCTGACTTGGACGCGCACGGTGTGCAACTCGCCTCCGCCCGCGCCGGAAACGTGATCGGCGGCGGCGACTGGGCCCGCGACCGCATTGTGACTGATATGATCACTGCGCTCATGGCGGGTCGCCCCGTTCCCGTGCGCAACCCGCATGCCATCCGTCCGTGGCAGCATGTTCTGGAACCGCTCTCGGGATACCTGACGCTCGCCTCGGCCATGCAGGCAAAACCCAGCCCCCACTGGTGCGAAAGCTGGAACTTTGGACCGGTTCCAGGAACGGAGCTGCCGGTCGGAAAGCTGGCAGACGCTTTCGTGAAGGCGTGGGGAAAAGGCGAATGGGCGGACCAGAGTTCACCCGACCAGCCACATGAGGCCTCCATTCTCAGGCTGAGCATAGAGAAAGCCGGATGGGAACTCGGCTGGCATCCGCGTTGGCGTTGCGACGAGACCGTGCAACGCACGGCACACTGGTACCGAACCGTTCTGTGCGAAGGAGCCGATGCCCGTAAGGCCTGCGAAGCAGATATCAAAACGTATGGAGACTGTTTAGCATGACGTCACAGGAGCAGTTGAAAACGGAGATTCTGGACAAGGTGGCCGCGTATTACCGGCAGGCGCACGCGCCAACTCAGAACGCCTGTTTCGTTCCGGGAAAAACCCGCATCAATTACGCAGGCCGCGTCTTCGATCACGAAGAAATGGTGAACCTCGTCGACGCGTCGCTTGATTTCTGGCTGACCGCCGGGCACCATGCCGAAGCGTTCACTGGAAAACTGGAGGATTTCTATGGCGTGTCCGACGTGATCCTGACCAATTCCGGGTCATCCTCCAATCTCTTGGCTGTCTCCGCGCTGACCGCCGATTCGCTCGGCGACCGCCAACTGGTTCCAGGCGATGAAGTGATCACGGTGGCGGCGGGATTTCCTTCAACGGTTGCCCCGATTGTTCAAAACCGGCTGGTGCCCGTGTTTGTCGATGTGGAGATCGGCACCTACAACATCGACGTGTCAAAACTGGAAGCAGCCTGCTCGTCCCGGACCAAGGCGATCTTCATCGCCCACACGCTCGGCAATCCGTTCAACCTGGATGCTGTCTGCGCCTTTACCAGGAAACATGGACTCTGGCTCCTTGAAGACAACTGCGACGCGCTGGGCAGCCGCTACCGCAGCAAGCTGACCGGCACCTTTGGTCACATTGCAACCGGCTCTTTTTATCCCGCGCACCACATCACGACCGGTGAAGGCGGCTGCGTCATGACCAGCGACCCGGCGCTTGCTCGTATCATCAAGAGTTTCCGCGACTGGGGCCGCGATTGTTATTGCGAAGGCGGCGAAAGCAACACCTGCGGTTGCCGATTCACAAAACAATACGGGACACTGCCCAAGGGTTATGACCACAAATACGTCTACTCGCATGTCGGCTACAACATGAAGATGACGGATATGCAGGCCGCCATCGGCGCCGCGCAAATGGACAAACTGTCGACTTTTACAGCGCGGCGCAAAGAAAACTTCCGGCTGATTACGGATGGATTGCGGGACCTGGATGAGTTCTTCATCCTGCCGCAGGCCACCGAACACAGCGATCCGTCGTGGTTCGCCTATATTCTGACGGTGCGTGAAAATGCCCCCTTCAGCCGGGTGGAACTGGCGCAGCATCTCGACGAGCACCTGATCGAGACGCGCGGGCTGTTCGCCGGCAACCTGCTGCGCCAGCCGGGCTACAGTAATATTGAGCACCGGGTTGTGGGCGGTCTCGAAAACACCGACTTCATCATGAACAACACCCTGTTCATGGGCGTCTACCCGGGCCTCACTCCAGAGAAGATCAACTACGTCACGGAAACGATCCGCCATTATGTAAAGAGGCAGTAACGACTCACCACGAAAGTCACGCAGAATACCATGGAGCGGAAAACGGTTCGTATCCAATTTGGTATTATCTTCGTGATTTTCGTGGTGGCATAGGATTCTGTATGGCCAGTCCCGTTAAAATCAAAGTGACTGTTGATGAGGTCGTCAAACCGACGAACGCGCTGGTAAGCTATCGCTTCCTGCCGCAGGGGCGCGTGCCACGATTTCAGGCCGGACAGTTTCTGCATCTGGCGTTGGACGACTATCATCCCGACAGCCAGTGGCCCGAGTCGCGCGTCTTCTCGATTGCCAGTTCGCCCTCCGAACGGACGACGGAACTGTCCGTGTCGATTTCGGTGAAAGGGCGCTTCACGGAACGGATATTCAACACGCTGGAGAAGGGTTCGACGTGCTGGTTGAAGCTCCCCTATGGTGAATTTCTCTTTCCACCGGACCGGCCTCTCGTTCTCATTGCCGGTGGAGTCGGCATCACCCCCTACCTGTCGCTGCTCAAGCAGATGCTTGAGGAAAAGTCCACTCAGCCGGTATCGCTTTTCTACGGAATCCGTTCGGATGCGCACGACCTGTTTGGAGACCTGCTCGGACGCTGCGCGTCCGAGCTTCCAAACTTCGATAAGACGATTTATTGCGAAGACGGCTCCGTGCCCGGCAATACGGGAATCTTGGACATTGGAGCGATTCATGCCGCCGCGCGCGAGGGTTCGCTTTTCTATTTGTCCGGACCACCTGCCATGATCGCAGCTTTTAAGAGCCGTTTGCGCGACCTCGGCGTGGCGAGTGAGCACATTCGCATAGACGACTGGGAGTGAACATGTTGAACGCTCTCCCGTGTAGGCCGTTTGTCAGCAATAATCATACCTTCTGAACAGAGGAGTTTCGACATGGCTGCGACCAACCTGAAAGCCGCTTACAAAACCATCCTGGACGACCACTTCACCCCCAAGATGGAGATCAGTTTTATTGACGGCGCCACGCGCCAGACGCTGTGCTACGAAAAAGTCACCTGGGTGATCGACGGCGAGATGAAGGGGCTGCGTTATGGCGAGAATCCGGGCCAGGAAGCCGCCCTGTACAAGCTGGTCAACGGAAACCTGACCCTCGGCGAGGTCACCGCCATCCAGCCCGGACGCATGCTCGCATCCGAGCCTGAGCTGCTCCAGTCGGGCAAGCATCCCGGCAAGACCAATCTCACCGACGCCGACAACGCGCTCAACATCCTCCGCTATCTCGACGCCATCCCCTGCGCCGTGATTGTGAAGCATAACAATCCCTGCGGCGTGGCCAAGGGCTCATCGCTCGCCGAGGCCTACTTTCGCGCGAACAAGGCCGACCGCCTCGCCGCCTTCGGCGGCTGCATCGCGTTGAACCGGGAGGTGGATCTCGAAACCGCCAAACTGGTGGCTGAGAACTATGCCGAGGTGGTGGTCGCGCCCGAGTTCGGGCCGGGAGTGCTCGATCTCTTTTCAACTAAAAAGAATTTGCGTGTGATGCGCATCGGTAACATGGCCCGCCTCACCGGCTTCGTGGCGCAGCGCGTGGTTGATTTCAAGTCGCTCATCGACGGCGGCATCGTGGCCCAGTGGTCGTTCGTCCCCGAAGCCCGCACGGCCAAGCAACTCATGCCTGCCGAATGCGTAATGAAGGATGGCACGGTGCATCGCATCCAGCGCCTGCCCACGCCGCAGGAGTCTGACGACTTGATCTTCGGCTGGCTGGTTGAGGCGGGCGTCACCAGCAACTCCGTCCTGTACGTTAAGGACGGCGCGACGGTGGGCGTCGGTACCGGCGAGCAGGACCGCGTGGGCGTTGCCGAGATCGCCCGCGACAAGGCTTATCGCAAGCTGGCCGACTGGCTGGCCTGGGAGAAGTACGCGACGGCCTACAACGAGCTGGCGCTGAAGTTCGGCGACGCGGGACAGAGGCGCATGGCCGAAATTGACGAGGAGGTCAAGGCCCGCCGCGGCGGATTGCCCGGCTGCAGCATGGTCTCCGACGCCTTCTTCCCCTTCCGCGACGGCGCCGAGGTGGGCATTCGTGAAGGGATCACCGCCATTGTCCAGCCCGGCGGCGCCATGCGCGACTGGGATGTGATTGATTGTTGCAACGACGCCCGCGTCGCGATGGTCTTCACCGGGCAGAGAAGCTTCCGGCACTAGGCAAATGACTCCCTCACGCGAGGCCGCGGGCGTCGAGCGCGTCTTCATCGAGGCCCAGGAGATGCCCGAGTTCGTGCAGGTAGGTCACGCGGACCTCGTCGCAAAAGACGCCGGGATCGTCGTCGGACGCATCGCGGAGGTTGCGGATGAAGAGGCGGATGGCGGGTGGGCGCGGCTCGGTATCGGTCGATGCATCGGCATAGGCAGGCGCGTCAAAGAGACCCAGCAAACCAACGAACGACCAGTCACACCACAATGGTTTGTTGAAGATCGATCCAAGTTCGCGATTGATTCCGATGATTAGTGCTCGCTGTAGAGATCGGCCGTCGCAAAGTGGGCGTCGCAGGTGTGCCGCAACCCGAGGCGCCGGAGGCCGACCTCGTCGCCTGCGCTGACAATGTGCGTCAGATGCACTTCGCAGTCCCGCAGTTCGGGCAGATGGTCGAGCGCAGCCTGGGCCGCCGGATTGGAGGCCGAGCTGATGGCCAGGGCAATCAGGGTCTCGTCCAGATTGAGGCTCGCGTGCTTTCCGATCAGCACGTCGCGCTTCATCCGCACGATCGCCTTGACGACGTCGGGCGACAGCAAATGAATCGCGTCGGGAATGCCGGCCATCAGCTTGACCGCATTCAGGACCATGGCGGATGCGGCATGCATAAGCGTCGAGTTCTTCCCAACCACGATACGGCCATCGGCCAGCTCGAGCGCCGCGCCGCAGCAGATGCCATGATCCCCCTTGCCGCATCCCGCGCATGCCTCCGCAGCAGTCCGCGAAGGCTTCACCACCAACCGGTCGGTCGGCGCGATCCTCAATTCCTGCATGAGCATTTCGATGCGCGAGACGGTCTCGCGCTCCGTCATGCCCAGGGCGTATTCACACGCATGGCGGAAGTACCGGCGGATGACCTCCTGAAGCGCCGCATCGCGCACCGTCAGGTCGTCGACGATGCCGAAGGCGACTCGGTTGACCCCCATGTCCGTAGGTGACTTATAGGGACACGGGGCCTGTGTGATCCGCTCCCAGATCGCACGCACAAGCGGAAACGCGGCGATGTCACGATTGTAATTGACCGCCGTCTGGCCATGTGCTTCGAGATGAAAGGGATCGATCATGTTGACGTCCTGCAGGTCCGCCGTGGCCGCCTCATAGGCGACGTTCGCCGGATGCTTGAGCGGCATGTTCCAGACCGGGAATGTCTCAAATTTGGCGTAGCCCGCGAGACGGCCGTTGTGGCGATCATGGTAGAGATTGGTCAGACAGGTTGCCAGTTTGCCGCTGCCCGGACCGGGACCGGTCACCACGACGATCGGCCGCTCGGTCGCGATGTAGGGATTGGCGCCGTACCCCTCTTCGCTGACAATCGTCTCCATGTCGGTCGGGTAACCTCGCGTCGCCCGGTGGCAGTAGACTTCGACGCCGCGCCGCTCCAGCTTGGTTTTGAACTGCTTGGCTGCCGGCTGGCCATCGTAACGGGTGATCACAACGGCTCGGATAAACAGGCCCGCGTCACGCAAGTCGTCAATCGTCTTCAGCGCATCGGCATCGTAGGAGATTCCGAAATCAGCCCGAATTTTCTTGCGCTCGATGTCACCCGCAAAAATGCAGAGCACAATTTCGGCCTTGTCCCGAAGCTTCTGCAACAGGCGTATTTTGACATTCGGATCATAGCCCGGAAGGACCCGCGCCGCATGATAGTCGAACATCAGTTTGCCTCCAAACTCCAGATAGAGTTTGTTTCCGAACAGCTCGGTGCGGCGAAGGATTTCTTCCGATTGCTGTTGAAGGTATTTCTCGTTGTCAAATCCGGTTTTAATCATGTCATTCCTGTTTTCTTTCGGCTCTGGACGCCCATGTCATCAACCGGGGCGCAAGTATACTCAAAAATCGGCGGAAGTAAAGGAGTGGCATCCATTTGATCTTTTGACCTTTGAGGCTCTTGCAAAACCCTGAACAGGCTGACAGTGGTGCAGGCGTCTCGCCTGCAATTCCAAGGCTTTTTCGTAATTCTGGCAGGCGAGACGCCTGCACCACAAGGGTTTTGCAAGAGCCTCCTTTTGATCTTTTGATTTGCCCTCAGCGCCTATCAGTGATAACCTTAGGACATTCGTATGAATGCCTTGCACCAGCGGTCAACCTGCCATGCAACCGAACCCCACCATTCTCCATCTTGCCAACGTGCTGATGATCGCTGAAGCCGACGGTGTCTTGACAGAACCAGAGGCCTTCGCGTTGCGCGAAATCATGCACCGCATCGGCGCAGACGCAGATGATTTGGCCAAAGCCCGCGACTGGATGGCGCACCATTCGCCTTATCACCTGCAGGAAGTCCAAAACTCGGCCGACGCGATGAAAATGATCGAGGATATGGTTTTGATGTCGCTTGCTGATGGCCAGGTCTCGCGCGATGAATCGCAGCCGCTGGAGGCGTTTTTGTCCGGCCTGGGGTTCGTGCAGGCCGACATGGACATGATTGTGCAGCGGGTCCGCAGCCGCCTGCGCGCGATTCCAGCCACGCCTCATCCGTCCATGCCGATACGTCGTGATGCCGTGGCGGAAGTCCCTGCACAGGCTGCCCGCCACGTCACGCCCCCCCCTGTTTTCGCGCGTATTTCGCCTCCTGCGCTTCAATCACCCTCCACACACCAGCGACCGATTGCGCATCCGACACCCGCGCACCGACATGCGACTCCGGCACCCGTTCTCGTCGCAGAACCCCCGCCACACACTGCACCGCCCGTGTCCGCAATCCCCCCACCCGTCGTGCCGAAAGAAACCCCGCTTGAGCGGTGCCAGCGGCACCGCGCGAGCGCTCCCCAGGGCGTCTGCTATTGTTTTGGCGCGCCCGAGGGGCCGCTCAATCCGTGGGGCTGCCGCCTCATGCGCATGGCCTGGACGTCAGACGCCGATTGGCTGCGCCTCGGCCGCTTTCGCGACAGCGACACGTTCGTTCTGGATCACGAGGCTATCTCCGCCCGGCTGAGCGAACGCCTCACGAGCGTTGCCGGCTGCCCCTTCCTTCTGACCGGCTTCGCCCAACAGGCCTTGAACGCGCTGCCATCGCAAGCCACAACGATGGGGCGCTGGCGTCATCATCTCGTCTCGCAGACGGCCCCTTCCGCCACGGCGGTCACCGTTCGCTCGTACAGCCATGGGTGCGCCCGGGAAGTCGCGGCGTGGGCAGACGGCCTGGCGCCGACGGATGATCGAGACGCGCGGCAAATGATCAGGCGCGCGGCGCGTCTGACCGGGGTGGCCGTCGATCTCACGCTGTTGAATCACACGAAGGAGGCAGACCATGCTTGACTGGTGGAGCCAGCTCTCACAACTCAATCAGACCCTGTACGGCATCGCTGCGTGCATCAGCGTTCCGTTCATCTGGCAATTGATCGCCTCGGTGATCGGTCTGTCGGGTGATGTCGATTCGGATGGCATGGACACGGATGGCACCGATGCGGTGGAAACCGTGCTGGCCTTCAAGCTGCTCAGCATGCGCGCGTTGCTCACCTTCTTCACCCTCTTTTTCTGGGCGGCCGCGCTCTATGTCGAACGCGATGGGACAACCTCGCGCGTCTTCGGCATCGCCGCGCTCTGGGGGCTGGCTGGCATGAGCGCGGTTGCCGGGCTGTTGCACGTCCTGCCCAGGCTGGCCCATTCCGGCACGCGCGACCTCGAATCGGCCCTGAATGCCGAGGCATTGGTCTACCTGGACATCCCTGCAAACGGCATCGGCGAAATCCGCGTGGTCGTCAGCGGCAGCGTCTGCCACGTCAAAGCGCGTTCCATCGGTGGCGAACCCCTCCCGGCCGGCACGCCGGTCACAGTCTGCAGCCGATATGGCCAAACGATCCTCGTTGTCAAACCGATTTCCAAATCCTGAAACACACGGAGAACCTCCCATGAACACACTGATTCTGACGCTGGCTCAAGCCTCTACACGCCCGGACTCCTTCCCCCGAGAGCTCGGCCTCGGACTATTGCTCGGACTCGCGCTGCTGCTGACCACCATCACCTTTCTCTCGCGCTATCGCCGCTGCCCCTCGAACCGCATCCTGGTCATCTACGGTAAAACCAGCCACGGGGCGGCCAAGTGCATCCACGGCGGCGCAGCGTTCGTCTGGCCGCTTTTCCAAGCGTATGAGTACCTGGATCTTGAGCCTTTTGTTGTACCGAGTGATCTCAAGAGCGCGCTCTCCGCAGAGAATATCCGCGTCAGCGTGCCGACCACCGTCACGGCCGCAATCTCGATCGAGCCGGGCATCATGGAAAACGCCGCCGTGCGTCTGCTCGGCCAGAGCGCCCAGGACATCCAAAACCAGGCGCAGGACATCATCCTCGGCCAGATGCGCGCCGTCATCGCCACGATGCGCATCGAGGAGATCAACCGCGACCGCCAGGCCTTCCTCGCAAAGGTCAATGAGGCCGTTTCCGGTGAACTCGAGAAAATCGGCCTGTCGCTGATCAACGTGAACATCCGTGACATTGAAGACGACTCGGGCTATATCGTCGCCCTCGGCCGCCGCGCCGCGGCCGAAGCGATCAACCAAGCCAACGTTGACGTTGCCGAACAGGAGCGGACAGGGCAGACGGGCGTCGCAGAGCGTCAGCGCGACACCCGCGTGGCCGTCGCCGCCGCAAACGCCACCGCCGAAATCGGCGAGGCGAAGGCCACCCGTGACCGGCGCATCCAGTCGGCCGGCCTGGACGCCGAGGCCGTGCATGCCGAGACCGATGCCGACGCCCGGAAGGCCAGTTCGCGCGCCAACCAGCACGTCGCCGAGCAGCAGGCGCGCAATCGGGCCGAGTCCGCATCCAAGGAGGCCGACGGCGCCATTCGCGTGGCGCAGGAATTGGCGCAAAAGAAGGCGGAGGAAGCCCGTGCCGAACGCGAGCGGGCGCGTCTCACGGCCGAAGTCATCGTTCCCGCCAACGCCGATCGGGAGCGTGTGCTGATCGCCGCCGATGCCGAAAAGCAGAAGGCGGTGCGCATCGCCGAGGGACAGGCCGAGGCGACGCTGGTGCAGATGAACGCCGAGGCGCGGGGCGTGCAGGCGATTCTCGACGGCAAGGCTCAGGGCTACGCCAATCTGGTCAAGGCGTGCGCATCGGCGGAACAGGCCGCCTCGCTGCTGCTCGTGGAGAAGTTGATCGATGTGGCGCGCATTCAGGCTCAGGCCATTCAGGATCTGCCGATCGAGAAGATCATGATCTGGGACGGCGGTGGACAGCAGGGCGGCTTGGGCTCCCTCGGCCAGAAACTGATGGGCGCGCTGCCGCCCATGCACGAACTCGCCAAGCAGGTCGGCATCGATCTCCCCGCCTACCTCGGCAAGGCGGTCGGCCCGGCGCCCGCCGCGCCTGAATCCCCCGCAACAGGCGCGTAAACAGGAGACGGGCACGCGATGTCTGACTGGACCGACACCATTGACGCGCTGATTGACTATCTCCGTTTCCAGCAGGAAAACGGCACGCGCGATGCGCCCTTCTCCTCCGATCTTTTAAAGAAACTGGGCGTGGCGGCCCCACCACCCGTTGCCACCGTTCCGCCTCCTGCGGGCCTTCCGCCTGCGGCGGCGGAACGTCGGCCAGCGACCGCCGATCACCAACCGCCTCCCCCGCTGCCGCCGCTTCCCGCTCAATCACCCGCTCATCGGTGCGCGGCGCTGGATCGGATCGCGGAGCAGGCCGCCGCCTGCAGCCGCTGTCCGCTGGCTCAGAGCCGCACTCGGGTGGTTCCGGGGCAGGGAAACCCGAACTCACCCGAGATTCTGTTTATCGGCGAGGCGCCGGGACAGGATGAAGACGCCCAAGGGCTCGCCTTTGTCGGTCGCGCAGGCCAGCTTCTGACCAAGATGATCGAGGCGATGGGCTATTCGCGGGACGAAGTCTTCATCGCCAACATCTGCAAATGCAGGCCGCCCGACAATCGCCCCCCCTCGCCCGAAGAGATGCAGGCGTGCATCCCCTTCCTGCAAGCCCAGATCGCGGTGATCAAGCCGAAGGTGATCGTCACGCTCGGCGCCACCGCCGCCAAAGGCTTGCTCAACGCGCAAACCGCCATCTCCAAGCTGCGCGGGCACTGGACCCTCTACAACGACATTCCGCTGATGCCGACGTTCCACCCCGCGTACCTGCTGCGCTTCCCGCCCGCGAAACACGACGCTTGGAGCGACCTCAAGAGCGTGCTGAAGCGGCTGGGCAAACCGGTTCCGAAGCACGGGTAGTGCCGTGCGTGCGCACCTCGGCGGTGTCGCTCAGTCCGTCGCCGTCGGTGTCGGCCAAATCCACCCGCGTGCCCAGCCGCTGCTCCTCGCCGTCGAGGAGCCCGTCGCCGTCCGAATCAAGGCTGGTCATTACCTGTACTCCAAATTTAGAATTGCTGCCCCGAGGGGCGTCGGGTATACTCACTCCATCGCAGCTTGTGGTGAAGCAGGAGGTTTGGCATGGCAGATTTGACAGAGGCGCAACGGAACGCGGTGCGGCAATGGGTGGAAGGGGGCGCATCGCTTTCGGATGTCCAGCGTCGCCTGAAGGATGAGTGGGGTGTTTCGCTGACGTATATGGATGTGCGGCTGCTGACGCTCGATGTCGGCGCGCAGGTCAAGGACAAGCCGGAGGCTAAGAAGACGCCTGCGCCGCCGCCCGACGCCGCCGCCGGGGATGAACTGGCCGACGATGCGCCTGAAGGCGTGACGCCCGCCGACGCGTCGCACGAACCGCCTGCAGGCGGCGGCCCGGTCTCGGTTTCGGTCTCGCTGGACCGTCTGATTCGCCCCGGCTCAATGGTCAGCGGCGATGTCACGTTCTCGGACGGCAAGAAGGCGCGCTGGATGCTCGATCAGATGGGCCGCCTGGGCCTCGACGGCGTGCCTGCGGGCTACCGGCCGGCTGCTGAGGATGTCCGCGAATTCCAAGTTCAGTTGCAAAAACTGCTGGCGTCCAAAGGATATTAGAGCGGCCCGCCGTTGGCCGAACACCGAACACGGGGCACACCATGACGATTGGATTTCTGGGGTCGGGCAAGATGGCCGAGGCGATTCTGGCCGCGCTGCTCTGCGGAGGCGGCGCGAAGGCGGGCGACCTGATGGCGTGCGATGTGGCGCCGGACCGGTTGCGGATGCTTCGCCAACGGTATCGCGTGCCGGTCACCGAGTCGCCGGAGGAGTTGCTGCGGCGCTGCGATGTCGTGGTGCTGGCCGTCAAGCCGCAGGACCTCGACGCGCTGTTGCGGCGGATTGCACCGGCGGTCCTCAAACGCCATCTGCTGATCTCCATTGCGGCAGGCAAGACGCTGGCGGGAATGCAGGGCCTTGTGGGCGCTGGAACGCGCCTGGTCCGGGTGATGCCCAATCTGGGACTGATGGTCGGGGCCGGAATGAGCGCGTATTGTCTGGGAACGGCGGCCCGCGCGGCCGACGGCAGGACCGTGCGCAAGATTCTGGGCGCGGCTGGCCGGGTCGTCGAGCTGGCCGAGGCGCACTTTGACGCCGTGACCGCGCTGAGCGGGTCGGGGCCAGCGTTCTTTGCCTACGCGATGCAGGCGCTGGCCGACGGCGCCGCCGCACAGGGATTGCCCGCCGCGACGGCGCGCGAACTGGCGGCGCAGACGATGTTCGGCGCGGCCAAGGTTCTGATCGAGACCGCGCAAGCCCCCGAGACGTTCATCCGGGCGGTGGCGTCACCGAAGGGAACGACGGCGGAAGGACTGGCCGTTCTGGAGAAATCGGCGTTGCGCGGCATCCTGGCCCGAACGATACGGGCGGCGGCCAGGCGGAGCGCGGAACTCAGCCGGATCTGATGGCAGGAGAGAAGTCAGAAGTCAGAATAATAGAACACGTTGTCAATGAGAGCATTACAATTCTGAATACTGAATTCTGGCTTCTGAATACTGCGCTGGCAGAACCGACGAAGGAGGTTTTGCCAGCGCCTCGGGGGGGGGCGGCCATGGAACGACGGATCGGGTTTGTCGGCATCATCGTCGAGAAACGGGAGACGGCCGGACCGCTGGTCAATCGCGTGCTGGCCGACCATGCCGACATCATCCTGGCGCGCGTCGGCCTCCCCTGCCGTGAGCGCAAGGTTTCGGTGATCACGTTGGTGGTCGACGCGACCACCGATGAAATGGGCCGACTCACGGGTCGGCTGGGTCAAATCGCCGATGTGTCGGTCAAGTCGGGCCTCTCCAAATGATCCTGATACGAAAAAAGACAGGTTTGTCTATGATCACGTCGTTAATGGGATTCGGCAGGGCGCGTTCCCGAATGCGCGCGTTGATTGTGATTGCATCGATGCTGGGGTGCGTCGGCGCGTCGGCGGCGGAACGGCCCCGGATCGTGGTCGGAATCGCGCCGTTGAAATGGGTGGTCGAGTCCATCGCCAGTAATGCCGTGGAGGTTTCGGTGTTCCTGAAACCGGGACAGAACCCACACACGTTCGAGCCTTCCGGGCGCCAGGTTTCCGAAATGGCTCGCGCCTCGGCGTTTCTTTATGTCGGGATGGAAGTCGAATCGCTGCTGGCGAACCGGGTGTCGGCGCAAAATCCGAAACTGCTCTGCTGGATGGTGGGCGGATTGCCCGAGATGCCGCAGGGGCATCATAGCCACGGCCCGGACGGTGCGTGCCTGCAGATGGAGCGCGACCCGCATGTGTGGCTATCGCCGACGCAGTTAACGGACATTGCCGAACGGTGTGCGTCAGTGCTTCGCGCACTCCTGCCCGGCCAGGAGGCGGCGCTGGACGCGGGGCTGGCGAGCACCCAGAAGCGGATTCGCGAGGTCGACGCCGAAATCCGCGAGATTCTGAAGCCCGTCACGGGCCGGACGCTGCTGGTCTATCATCCCTCGTGGGGCGTGTTCGCCCGGGACTACGGCCTTGTCCAACTGATGATCGAGGAGGAGGGACGAACGCCATCAGCCAAGCACCTGGCCGGTGTCGTAGCGCGCGCCAAACAGAATGGCGTGCAGGTGCTCTTCAGCAACCCCGAGGCTCCCGAGGCGGTTGTCACGCGCGCGGCGGCCGCGCTGGGATGCCGGGTGGAGGTAGCCGACCCACTCGCGGCCGCATGGGACACCAACCTGCTGGACGTGGCGCGGCGAATCGCTGCCGCGCTGGCGTCGGAAAGGGCTCGATGAGCCGGGAGATCGGAGACGGGCAGGCGACAGGCGGCCCGGTGCTTTCGTTTGCAGGCGTCTGTTTCGCCTATCGAACGAGCGAGGCGCTGCACAACGTCACCTTCGCTGTGCCGGAACGGTCGCTGGTGGCGGTGGTGGGCCCCAACGGCGGCGGCAAGACGACGCTGCTCCGGCTGATCCTCGGATTGGAGCGTCCCCTGTACGGCACGGTGCGGGTGTTCGGCCTGGCGCCGGAGTCGGCGCGGCGGCGGGTGGGCTATGTGCCGCAGGTGCTCGCCTACGACACGCGATTTCCGGTCAGTGTCAACGACGTGGTGCTCATGGGAACCCTGGAGGGCGGCCTGGCCGGGGCGTATGGCCGGCGTGAACGGCTGGCGGCCGCTGCGGCGCTGGATCGGGTCGGGCTGGCGGCTCTGGAGCATCGCCCGTTTTCCGAGCTTTCGGGAGGCGAGCGGCAGCGCACCCTGATTGCGCAGGCGCTGGCCGGCGGACCGCAGTTGCTGCTGCTGGACGAGCCGACGGCCAGCGTGGATCCGCCGACGGCAGACCGTCTTCATGATCTGTTTGGCCAGCTTGCCGAGACGCTGACCGTCCTGTTCGTATCGCACAATCTCAGCGTGGTCACGGCGCACGCGACCCATGTGCTGTGCGTCAACCGCACGGCCGATCTGCATCCGGCGTCCGATGTCGTGTCGGAAACCTTCCGCGCCGCCTACGGCGGCGGCCGGATGGTCGTGCTTCAGCACGGCGCCTCATGCCAGGTGGTTGACGCATCGGCGGCACTGACCTCGCCGCACCATCAGTGCTCGAGCGAGGGATGCCCACAGGAGACCGAACCATGAGTCTTCTGGCCGATCTCCAGCAACATGCCTTTCTGCAATACGCCGTGGCGGCCTGTGCGCTGGCGGCGGTGGCGGCCGGCGTGGTCGGCAGCCTGGTGGTGGTGCGCCGAACCACCTACACGGCGGCGGCGGTCTCGCACTGCGTGCTCGCCGGACTGGGTCTGGCGCGGCTGCTGCAGCGGCGGTTCGACGTGGCGTGGTTCACGCCGATGCTGGGCGCGCTGCTCACCGCCTTGGCGGTGGCGGTGATGCTGGCGCGGCTGAGCGAGCGCCACGGTCAGCGGCGCGACGCGGTGTTGAGCGTCTTGTGGTCGGTCGGCATGGCACTGGGAATCACGTTCCTGGCGCTGACGCCAGGCTATCAGGAGGACTTGAATGGCTACCTGTTCGGCTCGATCCTGCTGGTCGGGCGCGGCGACCTGATCGCGATGGCGCTGCTCAATGCCGTGACCGTGGGGGTGGTGCTGCTGTTTTACAACCGGCTCGTTTGTGTGGCGTTCAACGATGAGCTGGCCCGGCTGCGCGGCCTGCGCGTCGGCTTTTATGAAGGGGTGCTGCAGGTTATCACGGCGTTGACGGTGGTGATGCTGGTGCGCGTAGCGGGGATCGTGCTGGCGGTGGCGCTGCTGACGCTGCCAGCGGCGACGGCGGGTCTGCTGACGCGGCGGCTGGGGCGGATGATGGCGGTGGCGACGCTGCTGGCGCTGGCGGTGTCGCTGGGCGGGCTGGCGCTGAGCTACGGACCGGAGCTGCCGCCCGGGGCGACGATCGTCGAGCTGGCGGCGGTGGTCTATGTGGCCGTGCTGGTCATCACACGCAACAGATCGCGCGGAGGGAGTGGACGATGACCCGACCGTTGCTGCTGGTTGAAAATCTGCACGTCCGCTTTAGGCGCGACGGGACCCTGATCCATCCGGTGCGGGGCGTGTCGCTGCGGGTCTGCACGGGCGAGTGCGTCGCCGTGGTGGGAGAGAGCGGCTGCGGCAAGAGTCTCACGGCCCTGTCCATCGCTCGCCTGCCGCCCACCGACCGGGCGGCCGTGACAGGACGGGTGGTGCTGGACGGTATCGACATTTCGGCGGGCCGTGCGGCCGAGTTGGCGAGCGTGCGCGGGCGGTGGGTGGCGTATGTGTTCCAGGATCCGGCGGGCAGCCTGAACCCGGTGATGCGGGTGGGCGACCAGATCGCCGAATGCCTGCGCGAGCTGTCTGCAGCGGCTCGGCGGGCGCGGATTGCGGACCTGCTGGCAAAGGTCGGTCTTGCCGACCCCGAATGGTGCGCACGCGCCTATCCCTGCATGCTCAGCGGCGGGATGCAGCAGCGGGTCATGCTGGCGATGGCGCTGGCTCAGCGGCCCAGACTGCTGATCGCCGACGAGCCGACGACGGCGCTCGATGTGGTGACGCAACAGGGCGTGCTCGATCTGATCGGGGCACTGGCGGCGTCAGAAGGGCTGGCGGTGCTGCTCATCACCCACAACCTCGCGCTGGTCGCGGGACGCGCCGACCGGGTGTATGTGATGTACGGCGGTCAGGTGATCGAGTCGGGGGCTGCGGGGGCGCTGCTAACGGCACCGCAGCATCCCTACACGTGCGGGTTGCTGGCTGCGGCGCCGCGCCTCGACGACCCGCCCGGCCGGCGCCTGCTCGACATACCGGGGGTCGTGCCCGGTGCCGACGCCTGGCCTGAAGGGTGCGCCTTCGCGCCACGCCATCCGCGCGCCGACGCGCGCTGCCACCGCGAACCGCCGCCCGAAACCTCGTCAGCAGACGGTCGCACCTGCCGGTGCTGGCAGAATGCGGGCTGAGGAATCGGCAGTCCGGTTGCTGCCGAGGCGTTCACCCTTGGGCACACTCAACGCGCTGGGCGTTCAACTGTTGTAGCGGCACATCGCCCGCCACACCAGATACAAGCGACTCGTTATCGATACATGAGTCGCGCCTCGCCGCCATCGATCAGGTTCTGCAGATTGAATCCCATCCCGGGCTTGCGGAGGAACAGGTCCATCAGCCCCCTGGGCTCTTCGTAGCGAATCACTCGAATGGTGTTTGTCTCCAGCAGCGAGGCGGCCAGCACGTCCACATTCTCGGCATACCCGACCTGATCGATCAAGCCCTGCTTGAGCGCCTCAGTCGCCAGAAACACGCGGCCGTCGGCGATGGCGCGCACCACCGACTCGTCCAAATTCCGCCGTTCCGCCGTCAGGGACACAAACCGGTCATGCAGGGCATCCACCACCCCTTGCAGCATGGTCCGCTGCTCATTCGTCAGCTCGCCGAACGGATTGAGGAGATCCTTGTTCGCGCCCGATTTAATGGTCACGTCGGTAATACCCAGCTTCGCGGCAAGATCGCGGATGTTGTAGCTTTGCATAATCACGCCGATGGAGCCCGTCAATGTCGTTGGATGCGCCACGATCCGGTCGGCCGCCAGCGCGATATAATAGGCGCCTGAAGCAGCGACATCGCCGAACTGAGCCACCACCACACGCCCCTGCCCCTTGCGCTTGAAGTCGAGCAGCGCCTGATACAGGATGTCGCTGGCCGTGATGCCGCCGCCGCCGCTGTCGACGTCGAGAATGATCCCGCGCACATCGGGGTCGACCGTGGCGCGCTTGATCGCGCGGAGCGCGGCGGAGGCCGTGCCGCCCTCGGAGAAAAGGCCGGGCGTGTCGAGCAGGATCAGTCCGCGCACCAGAATCCGCGCGACCTTCACCTCGCCCGAACCGCTCGACCACACCTCGACCAGGTTGGGGCGCTCGTCCGCGCCCCACTCCGTTCGTGGCGTCCGCCAGCCGGTCACGCCCGCCAGACCGTCATCGTTCCTGTTCAGGGCGAAGATCAGCGCGACGACAACCGTCAGACCGAGCCCTCCCATGATCGCGAGCATCCACAGACATCCTGTGCGGCACCCGCTGCGTTTCTGTCCCTGTTGATTCATTGTGTAGTTCCCTTTTCTATCTGCCCAGCAGCAGCAGGCGGCCGAGGAGGGTGACGGCGGCGGCCATGCCATCCAGAACCGCCAAGCCCAACGCGGAGTCGTCGATCAGCCGTCGGGTCTGGGTCACCGCCTCTACGGACGCCGCAATCAGGCTTGCGTATTGGCGATGATTGCGCCTGAGCGTCGCCCGCTGCAACGCGAAAACGGCGTTGCCGAGCGCGTTGAACTCATCCTCCAATGCGGCGACCGCCTCGGCGCCGCCCGAGGCCTCGGCCTCTTGCAGCAGTCTCACCCGATTCGAATTGTAGGCGCGGATCGCGGCCTGCGTGCTTTGCAGCAGGGTTGCTTTCGTACTCCTCATCTGCGTCACTCCTCCTGGCTTGTGCCGGTCACGGGCGCCTGTGGGAGAGAAATCCGCTCGAACGCCTCGGATGCCTGCCGCAATTTCAGTCTGATCGTGTCGGCCGATCGGACGGCCTCGTGAAATTTCTGCAGTTTGAACAGCCCCGCCTTAACCCCTGGATGGTAGGGGTCGGCGACCTTCCTCGACAGTTCATTCTCGTCAAAGTTGGACAGACGCAGTGCGAGCAGTCCCGATGCGTATTGCGTGATGTACGCCCCCTTCACGTAGTCCTCCCACGTCGGTCGCTCCCGCTTCCACAGGGTGCCGAGTTCAGCGGCGGCCCTTCCGAGAGCGGTGTGCAACCGCGCGATACGCCGGGCCTGCCAAAGCAGGGTCAGGTCGTTGGGGAGGGCGGCCGCGAGCTTCTTGAATTCAACGCTCGATGTCGTGTCAGCGGAGATCCCCTGAAGCGCCTCAACCGCCGCCGCGAAGGACTGCACGGCCTCGGCCCGGGCCGATGCCTCGCACGCGAGGCGAAGCTGCGCGGCGGACTCCTTCACCAGCCTGCAGGTGCGGACGCGGGTGTCGAGAAGATCGTTCATGGAGGCATCCGGAACGCGCGTGAAGTCCACCGAATCGGGTTGTGGGCTGACCACCACGCGCAGATAGCCCTGATTGTAGGCGCTGTCGGCCGCGACTGCGCGGAGCGCCTCGTAGGCGGTGATCGCCGAATCGGCCGCCGCCTGCACCTCCAGCGCGGTCCGGCCGGCGGCGACGCGCGTCGCTCCCGTCGCGCACCCCGACACCACCAGCGCGGCAAGCAGCGTCCAGACCACGCCACTCAAACTGAGCCGGTCACGGGGCATATCCAAATCCCGCGCCACGCGGGAAGCAGGGTTCTGTGTCAAACAATTCATGGCTTCAGTGTACCGCTCACGCACAACCGGCGCAAGCATTCCGTCGCGCCGTTCGGCGTGTCCCCTCCCCCATCAACCCCATCAGCCGGTGGGCCAGCAGAGCGGCCGTGAAGTCGGCGTGGTGCAGGCCGCGTATCGGCGCCAGTTCAACCACATCGGCGCCAACCACGCGACGTCCCGCGGCGATCCGGTCAAGCAGGAGCATCGCCTCCTGCCAGAACAACCCGCCGGGAACCGGCGTGCCGGTGGCGGGCATCACCGCCGGATCAAGCCCATCCACGTCAAAGGTGATATACACCAGCTTGGGAAATCCAGCCGGAAGCAACCGCGCCGGAAGCGGCCGCCGCGCCAGCCGTTCGGCATCGTAGGCAATCACGCCTGCCTGTCGGCGATAATCGGCCTCTTCGGCGCACAGGGCTCGCACGCCGAACTGGATGATCGGGAACCGCAGTTCGCTCACGCGGCGCATCACGCTGGCATGGCTGAACGCCGACCCTTCATAGGTGTCACGCAGATCGGCATGCGCATCGAACTGGACAAAGCCCACCGACATCCCGGCAGCCTTGAAGGCGCGGGCTGCCCCCAGCGTGACGGTGTGTTCGCCGCCAAGAATCAGCGGGGTGGCGCCTGCGGCAAGGGCGCGGGAGACGCGGGTCTCGACACGGGCGATCACCTGTTCCGGCGCACCAACGCAGGCTACCGGCTGCTGCGTGTGAATGCCCGCCCGGCCCGGCGCGAATCGGCCGTCTGAGGCCTCCAATTGCTGCGACGCGGCGAGAATGGCATTCGGTCCCGCGGCCGTGCCGCCGCCGTAGGAGACCGAGGTCTCCATCGGAACCGGGATCACATGACAGGCGGCGAGGCGGGCCGGCGCCGGCGCATATTCCGAGGCGAGGAAACCAGATGTTTTCATTGTTGCTGCTCCAACGCGTGGCCCGTCGCGGGCTCAGGTGATCGCATCCTGCGCCTCGGCCTGCTCCTTTTCCAAAGCATCCAGCCGCGTGGCGGGCTCCTCCCAATCGAGGGCCGCGAGGTGAAGGCTGTGCTGCACGCCGCGCAGCCGCCTGCTGATGTCGGCAAAGTCCGTGCCAGGCGCGGCGGCCGCAAGCAGGTCGGTCAGCGTCTTCTGCTCAATCTCCAGTGCGGCGATTTTGGCCTCCGCCTGCTCGACGCGGCGGCGCAGCTCGCGGATCTGCGGCGCCCGCTTCGCCCGCTCCTGCGCGCGCACGCGGCGGAGGTCTTTTGAGGATAGCCCTCCACTGGCAGCGCTATCCGCCGCCGTCTCATTCGCCGTCTGCCGCATCTCTCCCGCCGTCTTCTCGCGATAATAGTCGTACCCGCCTGGAAAACGCCGCACGCCGGCCGGGGAGATCTCGATGACCGATGTGGCCACGGCGCGGACAAACGCCACATCGTGGCTGACCAGACAGACCGTGCCGTCATAGGCGCCGAGCGCCTGTTCGAGCGTGCGGCGGCCGTCGAGGTCGAGGTGCGTCGTCGGCTCGTCCAGCAGCAGAAAGTTTGGCGGGTTAAGGAACAGGCGCAGAAACGCCAACCGGATTTTCTCGCCGCCGCTGAGGACGCCGCACGGCTTACCGACATCGTCCGCCGAGAACCCGAAACTGCCGAGTCGCGAGCGCAAATCCCGCTCCGTGGCTGCGGGCGCGGCGCGCTTGGCCACCTCCAGCACCGAGACTTCAGGCGGAATCGTCTCGGCGAACTCCTGGGACTGATAGCCGGGCAGAACCTTGTGGCCGACGATCACCTTGCCCGTATCGGGCTGGCGGACTCCCGCGATCAGGCGCAGCAGCGTCGTCTTGCCCATGCCATTGTAGCCGATGATTGCGACCTTGTCGCCCCGGCTGATCGCGAGGTCGACCCCGTCAAGCACCCGGTGTACGCCATCATACGAGAAGGAAACCCCCTCCAGCCGCACCACCTCGGCGCCGCAGTGGGGTGCCGGCGCAATCCGCAGGTAACCGGCGGACTGGCTCCGCTTGGGCAGGCGGATCTCCTCGATCTTCTCCAACTGCTTCACCCGGCTCTGCGCCTGGGACGCCTTGGAA
>VGWG01000008.1 GCA_016873675.1 Lentisphaerota bacterium
GTCGCACTCGATGCGAATCACGGGGCACAGCCAGGTCCGGAGCGCGCGCGGCAGTCCCGTCAGCTCCACCACATCGTCCTCCTGCCTGACCTCCAGGGCCTGTCCGGTCGACACCACCACGGCCCGCCGGACCGGGGTCATAAATCCGTTGAGAATGAGCCGCTGATTGCGGTCCCAGAAGCGGATCGCCACATACACATTGCGCCCCCGTCGGGTCAGACGACCGTAGGGCAAATAGTCTCTCGTCACCACGGCACCGGCGCCATAGATTGCCTCTCCGTTGGTTTTGAGCCATTTGCCGACCACCGACATGCGCAGTAGGAACGAGAGGGGAAGCACGCCGCTGCTCCTGGGGTTCAGCGCGAGCAGGAGGTTGCCGCCCCCGCTCGCGGCGGTCACCAGATGGTCGACCAGGACATCGGATGCGCACCAGGGTTCGCCACAGGCGCAGGCTTGATGATGAGCGGTCGGCGTCTGGACGGAGGCCCAGAGGCTGGATACGGGGGGACGATCCCCGGGATCGATGACCGTGAAATCGCCCGTGAATGCGCCCGGTCCACACCGGTTATTGATGATGATCGCGGGTTGAAGCTGACGGGCGAGCGCAACAATCCCGGCGATTCCCCAGTCCTCCTGAGCATACGGTCCAGCGTCGTCGAGCCATAACAGGTCAATCGGCCCGTAGTTCGTCAGCAGCTCGCGAAGCTGGTCCCGTGCGCAAGCGCGGATAGCCTGCCATCCGGCCGGGTCGCCGGCCGGGCCGCGCCAGAACGCCGGCAACCGCCAGTCGGCCAAGCTGTAGGCCACGCCCACCCGCAGCCCGGCATCCCGGAACGCCTTCACGTAGTCGCCAAACAGATCGCGCTTGGGCGTCTGGGCGCCGGCCGCATAGTGGGTGGTCGCCGTCTGCCACAGGCAGTAGCCATCCGGATTGCGCGCCGTCAACACGCTGAAGCGCAACCCCGCCTCGCGCGCCGCCGCAGCCCAGGCCTCGGGGTCGTATTTTTTCGGATTCCACCGACACGCCGCCCGGGCATACGCCTGCTGGTCCATGTGCTCGCGCCGCAGCGCCTGCATGCCGCGGCCGTAAACAGACGCCGGCCCCCATTGAATGAACAATCCAAAGCGGGATTCGTCAAACCACCGCCACACGGGCGGCACAGGTGTCTTTTCGTTCATGCCCCCATGATACCCGAGATCGTCCGGGGTCGCAACAGCAAGAAAGCAAGAGCGGAACGCAAATCATCCGCTTTTGGTGTTTGACCCCTCAAGCGGTTCTGTTACAATGCTGGCGTCTTGTGACCGTTGTGACATCCGGGTATTTTTTACCTATGACCGCTCTTCTCCAGTTCGCCGCGATTCTCGGCTGGGCCGGCTGCGCTGCCGGCCTGGTCTGGTATACGCTGAACGCCGCCCGTCAAATCACGTACGCGACTCTGGCCGATGGTCGGCGGCAGCGCCGCGTCATCCCGCTGGTGTTCCGACTGCTCCTGCCGCTCGCCCCCAATGTGGAGCCCTTTTTCGCCAGGCCCGCCTTCGCTTCGGCTCGGGTCACGCTGGGGGGAAAGCTCACCGCCGCAGGGTATGAGGGGGTGATCACACCGACCGAGTTTCTGGCCCTCAAACTGCTGGTTCCGGTCGTCTTCGGTTCGGCGTGGTTCATGCTGCTGCGTCTGGCGATCGGCATCTTCCCCGAAATCGCAGCCAACGCCCCGCTCATGACTGTGGGCGGCTGCCTCCTGTTCTACCTCTATCCCCTGCTCTGGCTGAGAAGCGTCCTGGCCGCCCGCCACCGATCGATCCAACGGGCGCTGCCGTTCGTGCTGGACCTTCTGACCCTCGCCGTCGAGGCCGGACTCGACTTCATGACCGCCCTGCAGCGCAACTGCGAACGCCGTGCCCTGGACCCTCTGAACGAGGAGCTGATCTATGTCATTCGCGAAATTCAGCTCGGGGCGCCGCGCCGCGTCGCCCTGCGCAACCTCTCCGCCCGCGTGGGGCTCAGCGACCTACGTTCGGTCACGTATGCCCTCATTCAGGCCGACGAGTTGGGGGTCAGCATCGGCGCCATCCTCCGCATCCAGTCGGATCAGATGCGCCAGCGGCGGTTCGAGCGGGCCGAACGCCTCGCCAACGAGGCCCCCGTCAAGATGCTCGGCCCGCTGATGCTCTTTATCTTTCCCGCTGTCTTCATTATCCTGCTCGGCCCCACCCTCACGCAGGTTAGCGGGCAGCTTTTCTGACCCCCGTAACACCGCTGTGATGCCATGACACACCCCCACCCACAGACCTTCGCGCTGACCGTCGAAGCCGGGCCCTGCAAGGTCGGGGAAATGTTCATGCTGCCCGTCGGCCGCGCGCAAACGCTCGGCCGAGCGTCCGATAATCCCATCGCCATTCCCGATCCCCTCCTCTCCCGCAACCACTGCCGCTTCGAGCGGATCGGCGACGCATTGTGGGTGATCGATCTCGACAGCGCCAACCAGACGCTGGTCAATGGGCTGCCGGTTGCGCGCAAGCAACTTCTTCCGGGCGACGCCATCACCGTCGGCGACACCCGCCTCCGCATCACGGCGGAGGGGCCCGCCGTCGCGCCGGTCGCGCCGGTCACCACCGTTGCCGCGCCGATCATTGATCTCGGCCTGAACACCGATTCCTCCGGCGCCGCGGCGCGCCACAACCTCCGGCCGATCCTCTATATCGTCGCCGCCATCGTCGTCCTGCTCCTCGGTGCAACCCTGATCATGACATCCCCCGACACGGGCTCTCAGCCAGCCAACCTCCCGCCCCCCCCGCGAGACGAAACCCTGCAAATCATCTACGAGAAGATTGAGGCGACACCCGAATCCATTTTTCGCTACGAACTCACCCTGTCGCCGGATCGCGTCCTCGCTGTCCGCATCGACGATCTTTCGCAAAATCGCTCCATCCGGAAGGATAAAACGATCGCCCCCGATCTGATTCAGGACTGGGTGCGCACGATTGTATCGAGCGGATTCCTTTCCCTCGACCCCTCCTATCTCGCCGCCAGCATCAACCGGGGCGAGAGCGAGTCGCGGGATCTGACCGTCATCATCGGCCGCCGCGTCCACCGCGTGCGGGTGTCCAACCGCAAGGACCCCGAGGCGTTTGCGAGCCTGCGCGACAAGCTGGAGACGTTCGGCTTGAGCGAGTTGGGCTTCTGGGCGCTCCAATATTCCGCAGACAAGCTCACGGAACTGGGCCGCGATGCGCTGCTCGTCGCGCAGAAGCGGATGAACGAGCGCGATCTGAGCTACGGCAACATCGCCGCGGCCATCAACAGTTTCCGAGAGGCCGAGGTCTGTCTGGAGACCGTCGATCCGAAACCGGCCTTTTTTCCGGAGATCCTCAGCGGCAAAGAGGAGGCCATCGCCGAGCTGAACCGCCGCCACAAGGAGTACCGGTTTCTCGCCGACCGCGCCATCAATCTCGAGAACTGGGAGGCCGCCCGCGCCCAGCTTCGCGTCATCTGCGAACTCATTCCTGACCGGTCGGACGACCGCCACCGCGAGGCCTCCAGCAAGTTGCTCGACGTTGAGAAGCGCCTTCAGGCGCGTCGCAAGGACCGGTGAGGGGAGGCCTGACAAACTATGCGTTTGAAAAACCAGTCATCCGCTTCGGAAAGCGCCACGACGGGGCGATTGCCCCTGAACGATCCCGCGCATCGCAAGCCTTTCGGCCTGACCGTCCTCTGTGTCATGACCGCCCTGCTGGCCCTCGCCGGCAAGCGCGCCGAGCCGGTCGCCACGCCCGCCGCCGAATTGCAGATCATCTCCGTTCCCGATGGCGCCCGGGTGCTCATCAACCGCGTGGAGCGCGGTGCGACCCCGCTGACCGTCTCGGATCTCCCCCCGGGCGAGCATTTGGTGACCCTGATCAAGCGCGGCTATCGCGACCACTATGAAACGGTCGTGCTCGGCGCCAATGGCCGCCGCATGCTCGATGTCACCCTCGAACCGCGTGTCGCCATGCTCATCGCCCACAGCATCCCGCGTGGCGCAACCGTTTCCGCCGGCGGGGTCGACTTGGGTGTGACCCCGATCCTGATCAACTCCCTGGTCCCCGGCACGCACCGGATCCGTTTTAGCCTGCCGGGGTTTCAGCCGACTGAACGGGAGGTGATCGTGTCGGAACGCACGCCCGTGAAGGTCGCCGTCGAGCTGCGTTCCGACTCCGCCACACTCACCCTCGCGAGCGACCCGCCGGGCGCGGCGGTCGCGGTCAACGGCATCCCGCGTGGCACGACGCCCTGCGTCGTTGAGCGAATCCCCGAGGGCGAGGCCGTTGTCGACCTCAGCGCCGAGGGCTTCATCACGGTGAGCCAGACCGTCAAGCTCGCCGCAGGCGAGACTCAGACCTTGAACGTCACCCTGTCGCCGAAACCCGCCCGGCTGGTCGTAACCTCCCGGCCGCCGGGCGCCCGCGTGTACGTCAACAACGAGCGCCGCGGTGACACCCCCCTCACCCTCCCCGAACTCGCGCCCGGGACCTACCGCGTCCGCGTCGAACAGGATGGCTATGATCCCCTCGCCCGCACGCTCGAGCTCGTCCGCGCATCCGACACGATCGAGGAGTTCGGCCTCACCTCCAACACCGGTCTGATTCAACTGACCACAACGCCCGCCGACGTCGAAGTTTTCGTGGCCGGCAAGACCTTGGGCAAGACGAAAACGGGCCCGGACGAGACCACCAATCTGTCCAACCCCTTGCTCATCGGGGGACTCAGCGTCGGAACCCATGCGCTCAAGCTCGTCCGCAAAGGGTGGGCCGAAAAAACCATCGAGATCACCGTGAAACGCGGCGAAACGCTGACGCGCCACGTCGCGCTGGATCGGCTCTTTATCCCCGATTACGAGGTGATCACCGTCTCGGGAACCGTCTATCGCGGCGTCTTCGACGCCATCACCGAGCTGGGTGTGTGTATGGAAACCGCGCCCGGCGTGATGACCGTCATTCCGATCAAGGACATTCGCAAGCGCGGCAGCCTTCGGGATGACGCGCCCAAAGAGTGACGTTCACCTCTGAGGCTCTTGCAAAACCCCGTGTGGCATGGGCGTCCCGCCCATGAATCACGGGAAAGAGGTCCGTACCACTTTGGATGACAGGGGGGGTGCATGAGCCTCCTCTATCAAAACCGCCGGACCGGACGGTGGCAGTAAGGCGTCGTCCCCTTCTGAAAATAGTAGTCCTGATGGTAGGCCTCCGCAGGCCAGAACCGCGCGGCGGGCCGAATTTCGGTGACGACAGCAAAACGGTTTTCCCGCAACCGTGCGACCAGCGCCTCGGCGGTTTTCTTCTGCGCCTCGTTCCGATAAAACACCGCCGAGCGGTACTGCTCGCCGATGTCAGGCCCCTGCCGGTCGCGCTGCGTCGGGTCGTGGATTTCGAAGAAGAGCCGTGCAAGCGCCTCGTAATCGGTCTGGCGCGGATCATAGCAGACCTCAACCGCTTCGATGTGGCCCGTCCCTCCCGCGCAGACCTGCTGGTAGGTGGGATTCTCGACGGACCCACCCGTGTAGCCGCTCACCACACGAATCACGCCGGTGGCCTGTTGAAGATAATACTCAACGCCCCAGAAGCAGCCGCCCGCAAAAACCGCCCGCGCAAAACCGGCGGTCTCGATCGCCGCATCGCCCACAAAGGCCAGCGAGAGCGAATTGACGCAGTGGCGCGTGTTGCGCGGCGTCAGCCGCTCGCCGACGAAGACGTGGCCGAGATGGCCGTCGCACGTGGCGCAGACGATCTCGGTGCGTCGGCCATCCGCATCGGGCACCCGCCTCACCGCGCCCGGAACCTCGGCGTCAAACGCGGGCCAGCCGCACCCCGAGTCAAATTTGTCCGAGGAGCGGTAAAGCGCCGCGCCGCACCGGCGGCACGCATAGACGCCCGCCGCGTCATGGGTGTCAAACGCGCCGGAGAACGGCGGTTCCGTTCCCTTGCCGACGATCACGCGCGTCTCCTCGGCCGTCAACGTCCTCCACTCCGCTTCCATGAGGTCCGCTCCTTTCACCACGCCCGCCGCCGCGAGCCATACCGCCACGCCGCACAGGACACTCCGCGTGAATGGGTTGCGCATGGATCAATCCTCCGTCCCGCCCTGCTCTGAACCGATGACCGAGGCCTCGTCGCCAACAACAAACAAAACCTGTTGTCAATAGGATAAACGAGAAGCGGGGGGATTGCAACCGTATCCCATACTGCAGACTTGACGGTTCGGCGGCGATTCCGTATAACTAACACGCTTTCACCTCATTCGAAGCGGGTGTAGTTCAATGGTAGAACTCCAGCCTTCCAAGCTGGCCACGAGGGTTCGATTCCCTTCACCCGCTCCAACCCCGCGTCGACCGTTCCGGAGGGATGGCTGAGTGGTTTAAAGCATCGGTCTTGAAAACCGACGTGCCGCAAGGTACCGGGGGTTCGAATCCCTCTCCCTCCGCCAGATCCTGGAAGCTCGTTATGTCCGCCACCCTACCCGAACACCTCCTGATCATCGCGGGCCGGGGAACGTACCCCCTGCTGCTCGCCCGCAGCGCGCGGCAAGCCGGCGTCGCCCGCATCACGGTAGCCGCCGTGCGCGGCATGACCTGCCGGGAACTCCGCGCGTTTGCCGATGACTGCGCCGTGTTCGGCGTCGGCGAGGCCGGACGGATGCTCGACTGGGCCGAACGCGCCGGCATCCGCCACGCCGTGATGGCGGGCCAGATCACCCCGGCCGCCCTCTTCTGCACCCGCTTCGACGCCTTCTCCCGCGCCATCCTACGCTCGCTCACCGTCAAAAACGCGCACACGATCTTCGGCGCGCTCGCCGAACAGCTCACCGCCCGCACCATCACCGTCCTGCCCGCCTCGCAATTCATGGACGCCCACCTGCCGCAACCGGGCACGCTCACCCGGCGCGAACCCGACCCGCGCGAATGGAACGACATTCGCTTCGGCCTCGACGTCGGCATGCGGGTGTGCGACCTCGACATCGGCCAGACCGTGGTGGTGAAGGACGGGATGATCCTCGCCGTTGAGGCCTTTGAGGGGACCAACCGGACGATCCGCCGCGCCGGCACGCTCGGTGGTGCGGGTGCCGTCGTCGTCAAAGTCGCCAAGACCGGCCATGACATGCGCTTCGACATTCCCGTCATCGGCGCCGACACCCTCCCCATTCTCCGCAGGGCTCGCGTCTCCGCCCTCGCCCTCCAGGCCGGCCGCACGCTCTTGCTCGACCGCGAGGCCGTCATCCGCGCCGCTGATCGCCTCAACATCGCCATCGTCGCCGTGGACTCGGGACTGCCGGCGCTGCGCACGGGGGACGCCCCATGAACACGCCCCGCCGCATTCTGATCCTCGCCGGCGAGCCTTCGGGCGACCAGCACGCCGCCGCCCTGATGGCGGCGTTGCGAAACCGGATCGGCGCTTCCACCGAATTCCGCGGCTGCGGCGGCGACGCCATGCGCGCGGCCGGCGCCGTCCTGCTCTATCACACCGATCAGACCGCCGTGATGGGGTTGGTGGAGGTGCTCAAGCAGATCCGGTTTTTCCGCGGCATGATGCGGCGGATGCTGGCCGAGTTGGACGCCTGGAGGCCCGATCTGGTGCTGACCGTGGACTACCCCGGCTTCAACACCCGTTTCGCCGCCGCCGCGCATGCCCGGGGCTATCCCACCGTCCACATGATCTGCCCGCAGGTCTGGGCGTGGCACCAGTCGCGCATCCCGAAGCTCGCGCGGATTTTCGACCACCTGCTGGTCTTCCTCCCCTTCGAACCCGCCTGCTTCGCGGGGACGGCCCTTCCCGTCACCTTCGTCGGCCACCCGCTCGTGGATCGCGCGGCGGAGACCTTTGCCGAACCCGAAGCCCCGCTGCCGTGGGCCAACGCCGCGCACCGTCTCGCCCTCCTCCCCGGCAGCCGCCGCAACGAAATCGCGCGTATCTTTCCGACCATGCTCGCCGCCGCAGCCCGGCTGGACGCCGAATTGCCCGGCGGCTGCGCGTGCGTGGTGCCAACACCCAATCCCTCCATCCGCGCCTACGCCGAGCAGGTCGCCACGGCAGCCAAAGAGCGTCCGCCACGCCTGGCCTTTGTCGACGGCCAGGCCCGCCAGGTGCTTCGTCAGGCGCACGCCGCCATCGTCGCCTCGGGGACCGCCACTCTCGAGGCCTGCCTCATGCGCTGCCCGACCGTTCTGGCCTACCGCATGCACCCAGTCACCGCCTGGGTCTTCCGGCGGCTGGTCACCGGCACCCGGCATGCGGGGCTGGCCAACATCCTCGCCGAGCGATGCGGCCTCTCGCGGGAGGCCGTCATGCCGGAACTGCTGCAGGAGGCGTTCACGCCCGAACGGGCGATGGCGGCGGTCCGGCCGTATCTCACCGACCCGGCCGCCCGCACCCGCACCCTCGCCGCCTACGACGCGGTCAACCGCACCCTCGGCCCCGGCCGGGCCGCGGAGCGCGCCGCCGAGGTCATCTTCGGCATCCTGCAACACGCGTAGGCCCGGTCAGAGCGCAATGGCGCCGACTTCAGGCCATGTCGGCGTCAGCCTGGAGCCGGCCTGCCCTCAGGCCGGCAGGTGTATGGGATTGCCAACGGCCGGGGTGAGGGCACCCCGGCTCCAGGCCTGACGGCCTGCAACGAGCGCAGCCCCTGCACCGTTGGGTGTTGGGTTTTGGGCAACGGGTACGATTATTCTGACTCCTGAATTCTGACTACTGACTCCTGACTCCTCTCTTGCAAACACCCCAGAGGGGGTTTTGCAAGAGCCTCCCGGTCAGAGCGTGACGCATATCGCCGAATGGGCCTTGATTTCCCGACCGATCTCGGCGACCAGCTTCTCCTCAACGGGCTGGTAGAGCTTGAAGATGGCCAGCGAGCGGTTGGTCCGCGTGTCGTGCGGGTTGCGGATATCCTCGATGTTGAACCCGGCGTCGGCGAGCGTGCGGCTGATCGTCGCGATCACACCCGGGCGGTCGTCATAGAGGAAGAACAGCGTGGACCCGTGGGGGACGAAGTAAAGATGGTCGAACTCGTTGATCCGCGAGACCATCAGCACGCCCTCGGCAACCGTGCCTCGGACGCTGGTCCGCTTGAGCTGGTTGTCGGTCTGTTCGACGATCAGGTCAATGGTGATGGAATTGGCGAAGCCTTTTTGCGGTTCGATCGCGCGGTTGACGTAATCAATCCCCATCTCCTTGATGAACGCGGCGGCGGCCTTGTAGTCGTTGTAGCGGTCGAAGTCGGCCCAGATCCCGGAGAGGATCGGCACGAGCAGCCAGTTGGCATAGGGTTCGAGCTGCCCGTAGAAGCTCGTTTCGATCATGGTGATGGGCAGCGAGCGGCCGGAAAGCTCGCGGGTCACGCGCGAGAGGATGTAGGCCAGTTCGCAATAGGTCTTGTCGAGCCCCTCGGGAATGTCACGGTTGACGATGAAGGTCGCCACCCCTTTTTCGTCCAGATCAATCAGTTCCCGCGCGGCGCGCTCCGCAGCGACATAGTTTGCTTCGTGCGTGCTGGCGCCGAGGTGCGGCAGCATGATGTCGGCGATGTCGGCGATCGGCTTGGGGCCGGCCTCATCCTTGGGATAGACGTCGTTGAGCAGACGGAGCTTCTTCGCGGCCTTGATCTCGCGAAGGGCGGCCTCGTCAATGATCCCCGCGCGGGCGCAGTTGACCAGCGTCGCGCCGGTCTTCATGAGGGCGAGCAGGTTGCGGCCGATCAGATTTTTGGTCCCTTCGCCGCCCGGGATGTGAAGCGTAATGATGTCGGATTCGCGGAACAGCTCGTCGAGCGTCACCGGCTCGATCCCATAATCACGGACCCGGTCCCCCGGAACCAGAGGATCGAAACCCAGCAAGCGGCACTCGAAGCCCTTCAGGCGCTTGGCGACGAGCCGGCCGATGTTGCCCAGGCCGACAATACCGACCGTCTTACCGGTGAGCTCGCGTCCCATAAACGCCTTCTTCTCCCATTCGCCACGCCGGGTCGACGCATCGGCGGGGATGATGAACCGGGCGTCGGCGAGGATCATGGCGATCACCTCTTCGGCCACGGCGTTGGCATTCGCGCCGGGAGTGTTCATCACGTCCACGCCCCGCTTGCGGGCGTGTTTGGTGTCGATGGTGTCAAAACCGGCTCCCGCCCGCACGATCACCCGCAGATTGGGGAGCGTGTCAATTAATCCGGCCGTCACCTTCTCGCTGCGGACGATGAGTGCATAGGCGTCGGGATGGGCCTTGGCGAGGTCCTCGATGGGCGTCTTGGCGTCCTGCACCACCGCATAGCCGCCGTTGTTCTTGAGGATGTCGGTGGCCACCGAATCGAGCTTGGTCGGAATGAGTACCTTTTTCATGCTTCTATAGTCCCCTGGGTTTCTGCTATCCTAACCTGGTTTCGGATCGCGACCCCCCAGTGTCACGGGGAATGCCGCATCCAAGCGAGGGCTTAAATGTACCACTCTGCACAACCGATATCAAGTTATCGCGTGTCCGCGCGTGTGACGCGAACGCTGCTGGGCATTCTGGCGTTCGCGGCGGCCCAGCCTGCGGCGGCCCAGCGCAACCTGCCCGATGATCCGTTGCCGACGGCCACGGCCGAGGGTCCGGCCATCGACCGCAAGGAGCCGTCTTTTTTTGGCCGGCCGGTCGAGCGCACCCCGGCAGCCCAGTGGCAGCGTGTCGAGCGTCTGGAGGCGGCCAAGCAGCTCAAAGCCGCAAGCCGGGCGGCAAACGCGCTGGTCCGCACGTGGCACCATTCCCCCGAGGCGGCCCAGGCGCAGTTGGCCGTGGCCCGCCTCCACGAGGCCCGCAACAATCCCGCTGCCGCATTTGACGAATACCAATACCTGATCGACCATTTTTCCGGGCTGTTTCCCTTCCAACACGTCTTGGATCGGCAGTATCAGATTGCCAATCATCTGCTCAAGCCCCAAAAAACCTTCCTCGGACTGGCGATGAACACCATGGAAGACGTCCGCATCCGCTTCGAACAGATCGTGCGCAATGCGCCCAACTGGGAACGCGCGCCCGACGCCTTGCTCAAGTCCGCCTTGTGCCACGAGTTGGATGACGACCCCCTCGCGGCGGCCGAGGCCTACGCGCAGCTTCAGACGCGCTACCCAGCCGCGCCAGCCGCCCTCGCTGCGGCGGCCGAGGAGATCCGCATCCGGAGAGCCCTCGCCTGGAAGTATCCCATGGACGAGGCCATGACGCGCCGCGCGATCGCCGCCATCGACAGCGCGCTGCACGCCTACGGCGCGCGCCTCAACCGCGACGAACTCGCCTCTTGGCGGGCCGATTTGAGCGACGCGGCGATGAACCGCACCTACGCGCGGGCGGCGTTTTACGATGGCAAGCGCAAGCAGCCGCGCGCGGCGCTCACCGCCTACCGCGAATTTCTCCGCGTCTATCCCGACTCCCCCCACGCCGAGACCGTCCGCAGCCGCATCCGCGAGCTGGAGGGCGCGACGGCCGATGCATCCCTCTCAACCCCCACAGGAGTAACACCATGAAGAATGCCGTACTGCTCACGATTCTGGCCGGCTGCATCTCCGCCGGTTGCGCGTCCTACCGTTTCGGCAACCCCGTCCCGGAGAGCCGCCGTCGGCTCGCCGTGCCGGTCTTTGCCAATGCCGTCAACCAAGCCGAGGCCGAGGCCGTGGTGACTGAGGCGCTCCGCCGCGAAATCATCCGCGAAGGCTCGTTCACGCTGACCCCCGCTGATCGCGCGGCGCTTACCCTCACGGGAACGGTCACGGGCTACACCCTCAAGCCGATCCGCTATGAGCAGAATACCAGCAGCACGCCGGTCGAATACCGCGCCACGCTCACGGCTCAGGTGACCCTTGTCGACGCCACCACCGGCGCCGTTGTCGTGACCGCTTTCACGCAGACGTCCGAGACGACCGTTGCGGCTGGGGCTGACCTACAGACCGCCAAAGCTTCGGCCCTGCACCGCGCCGCGCAAAGCCTGGCCCGTTCTATCCTCCTGGAGGCCGTCACCCGCTGCAGCGAGTAATGCGTGCGTTTTTCATCGACTTTCGTGCCGCGCATTTGACACACTACCGGCTCATTTCTGGCCCAGGCATCGGGCATCGGCGTTGAAGGCTGACTTATGGAACCACTAGCACCTATAACAGGCGGGGTCACTGCGGCGCGGGGTTTCCGCGCGGCGGGGGTCGAAGCCGCGATCAAATATCCGAATCGGAAGGATTTCGCCTTGCTGGTCTCGGACACGCCGGCCGCGGTTGCGGCCGTGTTCACGACCAACCGGGTGGCCGCAGCCCCGGTGCAACTGGATCGCGAGCGCGTCGCGGCGGGCCAGGCCCGGGCTGTGGCGATCAACAGCGGCTGCGCCAACGCCTGCACCGGCGAACAGGGGATGGCCGACGCGCGCGAAATGGCCGCGGCTGTGGCTGGGGCGCTGGGCATCGACGAGCGGCTGGTGCTGGTCTGCTCGACGGGCGTGATCGGCGTCACGCTGCCGATGGCCCGCATCCGCGCCGGCGCGGTTCGAGCCGCCGCGGCGTTGAGTCCGACGGGCGGGGATGATGCCGCGCACGCGATCCTCACCACCGACACGGTCGACAAGCAGGTGGCCGTTCGAATCGAGATTGACGGCCACGACGTGACTGTGGGAGGCATGTGCAAGGGCTCTGGAATGATCGAGCCCCTGATGGCCACCCTCCTCGGCTTTGTCACCACCGATGCGGCGATCGGCGCGCGCGCCCTCGACACGGCGTTGCGCCAGGCCGTGGATGTGAGCTTCAACCGGGTGGTAGTCGACGGCGACCGCAGCACCAACGACACCCTGATCGCGCTCGCCAACGGCGCGGCCGGCAACCGCCCCCTCGACCCGGCCCATCCGCGCTGGGGCGCGTTTGTCGCCGCGCTGACGCACGTGTGCACCGAACTGGCGAAAAAGCTCGTGCTCGACGGCGAAGGCGCGACCAAATTTGTGACCGTCCGCGTAACCGGGGCCCGGAGCGACGGCGACGCGCAGAAGGCGGCCCGATCCATCTCTAAGTCGGCGCTGGTGAAAACCGCCTGGTTCGGCAATGACCCCAACTGGGGACGGGTCATTGCCGCCGTCGGCTATTCCGGGGCCGATGTTGACGACCAGCAGGCGCAAATCTACTACGGCGAAGTCTGCGCGTATGACCGCGGCCGGGTGGCCGATGCCGCGCGACTCAAGGAATTGCAGGCGGTCATGCGCCATCCGGCGTTTGACGTGACGGTGAATCTCAACCTCGGCACGGGGACCGACACGATCTATACCTGCGACTTCTCCTATGACTATGTGAAAATCAACGCGGATTACACGACGTGATCCGAGACCCACGCTCAGGCCGGATGCCGAAACCATGCAGAAGTATATTGAAAAAGCGAACGTGCTGATTGAGGCCATGCCCTACATCCAGGATTTCAAGGGGTGGGTGGTGCTCGTCAAGGTCGGCGGCAGCGTGATGGAGTCTGCCGAAAACATTGAACGGCTGCTCACCGACATTGCCTTCATGAACACCGTCGGCATCCGGCCGGTGCTGGTCCATGGCGGAGGCAAGGCGATCTCGCGGGGCATGGAACGGGCGGGGATCGCCCCGCAGTTTGTCCAGGGGCTGCGCGTGACCTGCGCGGCGACCATCGGGGTGGTCGAGCAGGTCCTCAAGCAGGAGGTCAACGCCCAGGTGGTGCGCCTCCTCCAAAAACACGGCGTCAACGCCAGGCCGCTGCACGGCGACTGGATCTTCCGCGCCGAGAAGAAGACCGGCCGTGACCCGACGACGGGCGAATCGCTCGACTGGGGCTATGTGGGCAGCCCGGTCGCCGTGGACGCCCGCCCGGTTCGCGAGATGCTCGATGCGGGGCTCCTCCCCGTCATCACACCGCTTGGCACGGGACCCGACGGTCAGTTGTACAACATCAATGCGGACACGGCCGCCGCGGCTCTGGCCATGGCGCTGAAGGTTCGCAAGTTGGCGTTTATTTCGGATGTGCCGGGCTTGCTGCGGGACGTGACGGATGCGGAATCGCTCATCACGACGTTGCGGGTCGGCGAGGTGGCCGCGCTCAAACAGGCGGGTGTCGTGGGCGGCGGAATGCTGCCGAAGTTGGACAGTTGTGTGGAGGCGATCCGGGCCGGGGTGGGTAAAGTCCACCTGATCGACGGCCGGATGGCGCATTCGCTGCTGCTCGAAGTGTTCACAAAAACAGGTGTAGGAACGGAGATCATTGCCGATGAGTAAGAGCGCTGATATTGCCGCATTGTTCAACCAGTATGTCATGCACACGTATAGCCCCTCGGTCACCCTGACCAGCGGGCACGGCTGCAAGGTGCGTGACGCCGACGGAAAGGCCTATCTCGATTTCACGGCCGGCATCGCCGTGCTCAACGTGGGCCACACCCACGCCAAGGTGGTGAAGGCCGTGCAGGATCAGGCGGGTGCGCTGATTCATAGCTCGAACCTGTTTTACACGCCGAATCAGGCGCTGCTGGCGCAACGGCTCTCCAAGTTGTCGCTGGGCGGCAAATGCTTCTTCTGTAACTCGGGCACCGAAGCCAACGAAGCGATGGTCAAGCTGGCGCGCCTGTGGGGTCACGAGACGGGCAAATATGAAGTGATCACCATGCGCAATTCGTTCCACGGCCGGACGCTGGCGATGTGCGCGGCAACGGGCCAGAGCAAGGTGCAGAAGGGCTTTGACCCCCTCCCGCTCGGCTTTGCCCATGCGGCGTTCAACGATCTCGAATCGGTGCGCGGACTGGTCAACGCGCGCACCGTCGCGGTGATGGTCGAAGCCGTGCAGGGCGAAGGCGGCGTGATACCCGCGACCCAGGAATTCATGACGGGCGTGCGCAAGCTGTGCGATGAGAAGGGGCTGCTCATGCTGTGCGACGACATTCAGTGCGGCATGGGCCGGACCGGCCACTGGTTCGGCTGGCAGAAATACGGCATCAAGCCTGACGCTTTCACGCTCGCCAAGAGTCTCGCAGGCGGCGTCCCGATGGGCGCGCTGATCGCCGCGCCGAACCTCTCCGATGTGTTCCATCCGGGCAACCACGCATCAACCTTTGGCGGTAACCCGCTGGCCTGCGCAACGGCCCTGGCCGTGATTGACGTGATCGATGAGGAGGGGCTGGTCAAGCGCGCGGGTGAGGCGGGCGTCCTTTTCCGCGAGGGTCTGCAGGCCCTGGTCGACAAGTATGAGAAGGTGATCGAGGTCCGCGGCGAAGGCCTGATGATCGGCCTGGTCGTAGAGGGTCCAGCCAAGGATATCGTCACCGCCTGCCGCGAAATGGGTCTGCTCTGCTGTGTCGCGGGCGAGAACGTGGTCCGATTCCTCCCCCCGCTCAATGTCAAGGACGACGAGCTGGAAGAGGCGCTGGAAATGGTCGGCGACGCCCTGGAACAGGTTTATAACCCGGAATCGTAAGCGAAAGGCACAATCATGGCGCTCACCCTGCAAGACCTGAAACACGAGAAAGTGGGAGCCTGCGTGTCGGGCGGACTCGACAGCCGCACGATCGCCAAGGTGCTCACCGAAAACGGCGTGGACGTTGTCGCGTTCACTGCCGATCTGGGACAGCCCGACGAGGTGGACATCGCCGACATCCGCAAACGGATGAAACCGTGCGGCGTCGACACGATCCTGGTGGATCTCAAGCGGGAGATGGGCGAAGCCTGCTTTGAAGTGATCGAGGCTCAGGCCATGTACGACGGCGGCTACTGGAACTCGACCGGCATCGGCCGGGCCGTGACGGCCCGGGGCCTCATCGGCGCCATGCGCAAGAAGGGATGCACGGTGCTGTCGCACGGAGCGACCGGCCGCGGCAACGACCAGATGCGCTTCGAACGCTACACCAATGTCCTTGCGCCGAAGATGAAGGTCTACGCCCCCTGGCGCGACCCCGAGCTGCTGGAGCGGTTTCCGGGACGAACGCAAATGGCCGCCTACCTCGCGAGCTTCGGCATCTCCGCGCCGGCAGGCAAGAAGGACAAGAAGTATTCGACCGACGGCAATCTGGCGGGCCTGTCGCACGAGGCGGAGGACCTCGAGAGTATCGAGACGCCGATGATGATCGTCACGCCGACCATGGGCGTGTGGCCGATGCAGGCGCCGGACAAGCCCGAAAAGGTCGCCATCCGCTTTGAGAAGGGGCGCGCCGTGGCGATCAACGGCAAGGCCGTCGATCCCGTGCGCGCCATGATGCTGGCCAACACCCTCGGCGGCCGCAACGGCATCGGCATGAAGCACGCTCTCGAAAACAGGATCATCGGCACCAAGAGCCGCGGCGTCTACGAGGCGCCCGGCATGGAGCTGCTCGGCGCCGCCCTGCGCTTTCTCTATCAGGCGGTCCTCGACCGCCGCGCGACCGCGCTGTTCCAGCAGCTCTCCAAGCTCGTGGCCGACCAGATCTACGACGGCCGCTACTACGACCCGATGACCCAGGCCGCGCGCGCCGCGATTCGGGTCTTTGCCCGTCCCGCCAGCGGCACGGTGACCGTTTCGCTCTACAAGGGAAACATCTTCTTTCACGCGCTCAGCGACTGCCCCGCCTCGCTCTACAACGAGGCCGATTCCTCGATGGAGGCCAGCAACGGCCTCAATCCGGTCAGCTCCCAGGGCTTTGCCGAAATTCAGAGCGTCGAAGCCCGCATGATGGCAGTGGCCCGGCAGATTCGGCTGTAACCGGGAACATTTCGGGACGCCGACATGTCTAACCCCCGTGAGCAGAGTCAGGAACGCGCAACCGAGGAGGCCCGCGTGAATGACCTCGTGCACAAGGCTCAGGAGGGGAGCATGGAAGCCGTCGACGAACTGGTGCGCACGTACCAAACGCCCATTTTCAACCTGGCTTACCGCATGGTGAACCAGCGCGAAGAGGCGTGCGACCTGACCCAGGAGATCTTTATCAAGGTCTGTCGTGCCATCCGGTCGTTCAAAGGCCGGTCGCGGTTCTCCACCTGGCTCCAGGCGCTCGCCATCAACACCTGCCGGAGCCGGCGGCAGCGCCTGAGGCGCATCGGCTTCTTTGAGGCAACCTCGCTGGATGCCGTGCCTGAGGGGGCGGATGCCCCTTCCCCTCGCCATGAACCGGTGGACGCCGGCGACCGACCTGAAACCGAGCTTGTTCGTCACGAGACCCAGGAGATCGTGGGCCGCGCCATCGCGACACTTCCAGAGGATTTCCGAGAGGTAATCGTCATGCGCGATATCCAGGGTCTGAGCTATGAGGAAATCGCCGAGGCGACGGGCTGCCAGACCGGCACCGTCAAGTCACGCCTCTCGCGCGCCCGCGCCAAGGTCAGGGATGAGCTGTTACGGGAGGGTCTGCTATGCCGTGTGAACGGATAAAAGCGTGGATGAGCGACCATCTCGATGGCCGTCTGGATGCCGCGCGCGTCCGGGATCTGAACGCGCATCTGGCCGGTTGCGAAGCCTGCCGCCGCGAGTGGAACGATCTGCGGCAGACGGTGGCGCTCATCCGCAGCTTGACGCCGCTCGCCCCGCCCGTCGACCTTGTAGACTCGGTCCGCCAAGGCCTCGCCGCTTCCCGGCCGACACGTCTGGCGGTGTTTTGGCGTGTGCTCAATCGACCGCAGATACGCGTTGCCCTGGCGGCATCGGTGGTCATCCTGGTGGGGTTCTATGGCTGGCGGAACCTGACTATCAGCCCGGTCACCCCTGAAGAATGCGTGTCTGCTGCCTGCAGACAGGTCGATGCACCGGCCGTCGACACGCTGGCTGACGCGATGAAGGTGCCCCCCCCCACTGTTGTCGGCAAAGATCAGGACCTGGCACCACGCCCTGCAGATGCCCCGGTGACGGTGATTGCCCCAGTCGGCGGTAATCGCCTCGAAAAAATGCCCGCCGCTCAAGCGGAGGAACGCCATTCCCTGCAAAGACGCGATGGGATCTGGGAGAAGCGCGAATCCAGCGACCCGTCGGCCGACGAAAAGCGACAGCCTCCCGGGCTGAGCATCGGGGACGCATCGCTTGAACGCGAGGAGCCGTCCGTCGTTACCTTCGCAGCGCGGGCACAACGGATGCCTGAAGCCGTCACCGAACCAGTCGCGGCGGCGGAGGAACGAGCCGTGGCATTTGAGGCAGGAGCCGACGCTTCCGATGACGGCGTGACTCTGGATGCGGCCGCAGCGCCGTCTGTCGCCAAGCGCGTGGCGAAGGCACCCCTCGCGTCCCGCATGGCAACCGACGTGCATCCGCTCCAGCGGGAGATCGTCCTGACCGGCGGCGATCCCGCAGCCGCCCGCCAGATTCTGGCACGCTACGTCGTGCGTGCGAAGACCCGGGAAATGAAGGAAGGCTATACGGCTGCCGCCAGCCGGGTGACCTCGTCGGATAAAGCCAAAGCCGACACCGCCGGCCTTTCGGGCTGGATCAACGCAGCCGATTACGACCGGCTGCTGGCCGATCTCAAGGTCGCCGGAACCGTCACCTTCCGTCCGGTCGAGCCGTCCGAAAAGGACGCCCAGGCGACACCGGCCTCCGAGTCCGGCCGGGTCTGGGTCTCCATTATCCTTCCGCCACCCGAGACGTGACGTCATTCATGGGGCATGTCGGCGGCGAGCATGCCGCAGGCGGCGTAGATGTCCTTGCCGCCGCTGTAGCGCCGGATGACGGGGGCGGCGAGATGAAGGCGCAGGGCGTCGCGAAACGCATTGCGCTCGGCGTCATCCGGCGGACGAAAAGCGCCGGTGTCATCGTTCACATCGATCAAATCGATTTGCACCGGGAGGTCGCCCACCCAGTCGGCGAGCGCTCGCGCGTCATCGGCGGCGGTGTTGAAGCCGGAGATGAGGATCCAGGCGAGCGTGATGCGTCGGCCGGTCGCGGCGTGGTACTCGGCAAGCGCGGCGCGCAGGTCGCCGGACGGGTGGACCGCCTCGACCGGCATGAGGGTGCGCCGCTTGGCGGCATCGGCCGAGGTGAGGGAAACGACCAGTTTGAAGGCGTGCGGCTCGCGCGCGAGCCGGCGGATGCCCGGGACGATGCCGACGGTGGAGAGGGTGATGGCCTTGGCGGCGATGGCGAGGCCCGAGGGTTCTGAAAAAACGCGCGCCGCCTGCAGGACAGCATCGATGTTCAGGAGCGGCTCCCCCATGCCCATGAAGACGACGCCCCGCACGGGCAGGGACGTGTCGCGCCGGATCTGGGCAACCTGGGCGACGATCTCCCATGGTTCCAGATTGCGCGCGAAGCCGATCCGGCCCGTCGCGCAAAAGGCGCAGCCCATCGCGCAGCCCGACTGCGAACTGACGCAGACGACGGCCTTGGCGGCGCCGGGCCGGTGAGCGAGAGGAATGAGCACCGCCTCGAAACGCGCGCCGTCGGCGGCGGCAAAGAGGTACTTGCAAAAACCATCGACGGCCGACACCCGGCGGTCGACAAGCGTCAGACGGGGGATGCAGAGGTGGCGTCGGATCTCGCCAAGCCAGCGCTGTGAAATCGTGGAGTCATCCTCGGGCCATGCACCCTGCCGCAAGGCAGACGATTGGAGCTTGCGCGCCAAGCGCGGCGTCATGCCGAGCGTACCGAACCGGTCAACCAGCTCCCGCGCCGTCAGGGCCGTGACGGGATATTCCGTGCTTTGCGCATCGGCCGTCATGGGAATCATTTCCTGTTATCCCTGACGAGGGTTCAGGCGCGTGGGTTACCGCGTCGCCTGAACCCTCTGGCGCGGCTTTTGTGTGATGTTCGGGGCTGCGCCCCATCGTCTGTTGCGCGGCACTATACCGCGCCCGACATAAACGGCGCAATAGTCGCATATTCTGAAACGTTTGTCACCCTTTCCTGATAATATGGACATTGCTAAGAGAGAAGTAACCTGAATTGCTGTCTTGTCACAGAAGCGGCTCGCATTGTAAACTGCGGCCTGCACACGGCTCGTGCGGACGGGGAGGCGCAAAGGAATGGCTGCGGGGCAGGACGATCTGACGCCGATGATGCGGCAATACCGGCGGATCAAGGGCGAGTTGCCGGAAGGGGTTGTGCTCCTCTTCCGGCTCGGCGATTTTTACGAGATGTTCTTTGAGGACGCGCGCCGCGCCGCGCCGATCCTGGGCGTGGCGCTGACGCAGCGGGGCGGCACGCCGATGTGCGGGGTGCCTTATCATGCGCTTGACGGCTACCTGGCCAAGCTGATCCGGGCTGGCGTGAAGGCCGCAGTCTGCGACCAGATGGAGGACCCCGCCGCCGCGAAGGGGATCGTGCGGCGCGAGGTGACGCGCGTCGTCACCCCCGGCACGGTGACCGAGGACGCGATTCTCGACGCCACGCGCAACAACTACCTCGCCGCCGTCTCCGTCGGACCCAGCGGTTTCGGCATGGCGCTCTTTGACCTTTCCACCGGCGTCTTCACCGTCGAGGCGGTTCCCGGCACCGAGGCCCTGCGCGAAAACCTGCGGCGGCATGCGCCCAGTGAATTGCTCGTGGGCGCCGAAGCCCGGCGTGGCGCGGCGTTGGCCGGGGCGCTCGCCGACTGCGGCGCGGCGGCGGTAACCGAGGGGGACGACTGGACGTTTGAATATGACGCGGCGTATGATCGGCTGGTCCGCCATTTCGCCGTGCATTCGCTCGATGGATTCGGCTGCGAAGGCGCCCCCCTACTCGTGGGCGCGGCTGGCGCGTTGCTGCATTACGTGGTCGACGAATTGCACCACCGTGTGGGGCATGTCCGTCGGCTCCAGGTGCGCCACGGCGAGGACTTCCTCCTTCTTGACGAGGCCACCTGTTCCAACCTCGACATCCTCCCCTGCCGGGGCCGATCGGCCCAGGCGACGCTGCTCGGTGTGCTCGACAACACCCGCACGCCGATGGGCGCTCGTCTCCTGAGGGCCTGGCTGACCCGCCCCTTGCGGCGGATCGCGTCCATCAACGCCCGGCTCGACGCGGTGGAGCGCCTGATGAAAGACCGCCCCCTGTTGAACGGGTTGCGCGGACGGCTGGCGGCGGTGCGCGATCTGGAACGGCTGATCGCCCGTATCGGCGCGGGGCGCGGCAACGCGCGCGACCTGCAGGCGCTGGGCGCGTCGCTGCTGCCCGTGCCCGGCCTGCGTGAATGTGCGGCAGGCGCTGGCGACGGGCTCCTCGCGGCGGCGGCGGCGGAGCTCCATCCGCTGCCCGACCTGGTTGATCTAATCGGACGCGCCATCGCCGAGACACCGCCGATCAGCCTCCGGGATGGCGGACTCATCCGCGAGGGATACTGCCCCGATCTCGACGAGCTCCGCCGGATGGCCAGCGACGGGCACGCCTGGCTCGCCCGGTATCAGGCTCAGGAGCAGGAACGCACCGGAATCAAGACCCTCAAAGTGCGTCATAACAAAGTCTTCGGGTACTACATCGAAGTCTCGAAAGGGCAGGCCGGCGCCGTTCCGCCCGAATACGAGCGGCGGCAGACGCTCGTCGGCGCCGAGCGGTTCATCACCCCCGATTTGAAGGTTTACGAGCAGAAGATCTTCGGGGCGCAAGACCGGGCGCAGGCGATGGAGTACGAAATCTTCTGCACCCTGCGCGACCGGACGGTGGAGCAGACGGCCGCCATCCAACAGACCGCCGACGCCATCGCGCAGCTCGACGCGCTGGCCTCGCTGGCCGATCGTGCGCTGGCGCTGGACTACGCGCGCCCGCAGGTGCATGCGGGCGACGAGTTGGTGATCCGCGAGGGGCGCCACCCCGTGATCGAGCAACTGCCCGGCTCCGAACGGTTTGTCCCCAACGACACCCGGTTGGACGGGCGCCGCAACCAGGTGGCCGTGATCACCGGGCCCAACATGGCGGGCAAGTCCACCTACATCCGGCAGGTCGCGCTGATCGCGGTGATGGCCCATGCCGGATCGTTCGTTCCCGCGCGCGAGGCGCGCATCAGCCTGCTGGACCGCATCTTCACACGCGTCGGGGCGGGCGACGACCTCGCCCGGGGCCGAAGCACCTTCATGGTGGAGATGCAGGAGGCGGCCAACATCCTCAACAACGCCACGTCTCACAGCTTGATCGTGCTCGACGAGATCGGCCGCGGCACCAGCACCTTCGACGGCATCAGCATCGCCTGGGCGGTGGCCGAATATCTCCACAACACGCCTCAGGTCAAGGCCAAGACGCTGTTCGCGACCCACTACCACGAGCTGACCGATCTCGCGCTCACCCTCACAGGCGTCAAGAACTACACCGTCCAGGTGCGCGAGCATGGCGACGGCATCGTCTTTTTGCGGAAGATTGTGCCGGGGGCGGCCGACAAAAGCTACGGCATCCACGTGGCGCGGCTCGCCGGCATGCCCGGCGACGTCGTCGAGCGGGCGCGGGAGATACTGGCCAACCTCGAGGAGGGCGAGATCGAGGCGGGGCTGCCCAAGCTGGCCAAGACCGCGCGCCGCAAGGAGAACGAACTGCCGGGACAGATGACGCTGTTCGAGCTTTAAATCAGCTTCACCCGCGGCAGATCCTGAATATCCACGCAGCCGACGAGCCGACAGGCATCATCCACCACGGGCAGATCGTCGATCTTATACTTTTCGAAGATGCGCAGGACATCCACGGCGAGCTGGTCCGCGCGGACGTGGATGGGGTTGGCGGTCATCACCGTGCGCAATTCCTGGGCAAGGACGCCGGGGTTGGACGCCAGCAGCCGACGCAGATCGCCGTCGGTGAAGATGCCGGCCAGAAGCCCGTCCGGCGTGGCGATGCAGGCCGAGCCGCATTTGGCGCCGGTCATCGCCATGATCGCGTCCTGAACGGTCTTGTCGGGGGCGAGGACGGCGATCCGCTCGCCCGTGCGCATGATGTCGCGCACGCGATAGAGCAGGGCGCGGCCGATGGCGCCCGCAGGATGGAGCAGGGCGTAATCCTTCTTCTCAAAACCGCGGGCGTCAATCAGCACCATGGCGATGGCGTCGCCCACGGCGAGCGTGGCGGTGGTGGAGGTGGTGGGCGCGAGGTTGAAGGGACACGCCTCCCGCTCGATGCAGACCAGCAGGACGATATCGGCGCACTTGGCGAGCGAGCTGCCGGGGTTGCCCGTCAGCGCGATGATCGGGATGCCCAGCCGGCGGACTGCGGGAATCAGCGCGAGCAGCTCGTCCGATTCGCCGGAGTAACTCAGGGCAAGCAGGATGTCGTTGGGCGCGATGAGGCCCAGGTCCCCGTGCAGCGCCTGCGTGGGGTTGAGCATCACACTGGTCGACCCCGTGCTGGCCAGCGTGGCGGATATCTTTTCCGCGATATGCAGGTTTTTTCCGACCCCGGTCACGACAATCTTGCCGCCTTCGGCGAGCGTGCGCAGCAGCCGGTCAATCGTTGCGCAGAAACTGTCGCCGAGGGCTGCGGCCGCCTGTTGCAGCCCGCTGGCCTCGGTTGTGAGCACCTGCTGCGCGCGTGTGATGTAGTGTGTCTTGGTCATACCCAAATCATCCTTCTGGAGTCCGTATAATGGGTGCCTGCATGCAACGCCGGCGTGGCGCCCGCCTCCGTTACCGGGGCACTAAGAATAAGGCGCTTCGCGCGCGTCGTCAATACGGCTGTTCGGAAATCCCGAGAGGACCTCGCAACCGGTCGGGGTGATGAGCACCACATCTTCGATGCGGACCCCCAGCTCGCCGGGCAGATAGACCCCGGGTTCGACCGTCACCACCATCCCCGGGCGGATCACCGTCTTGCAAGACGCGGCACAGGCGGGAGCCTCATGCACCTCCAACCCGAGCCCATGTCCGAGGCTGTGCCCGAAGGCTCCTCCGTGGCCGGCGCGGTCAATCACGTCGCGGGCCAGGGCATCAACCTCCGCGCCGGTCATCCCCGGCCTCAGCTTGCGGATGACGGTGCGGTTCGCACGGAAGACCAGCGCGTGGATCTCGCGAAACCGCGCGGAGGGGCGTCCGCAACACACGGTTCGCGTCAGGTCGCTGCAGTATCCGCCGAGCTTGAGTCCCGCATCGAGCAGCAGCGGCTGGCCCGGCAACCACGGATCATCTCCCGGCACGTGGTGGCATTCGGCGCCGTTGGCGCCAACGCAGACCACGGCGTCAAAGGCCTCACCGTCGCCCAGCGTGTCGGCCTCACGCCGGACCGCCTTGCGAATATCCTGTTCAGACTGCCCCGGCCGCGCGCCGCGCAACACCCGTTCAAACAGGCGGTCATTCGCGCGGATCACCCGCCGCAGCGCCGCCTGTTCGGCCGGCGATTTGATGGCGCGCTGCCCGGCGATGAGGCTGTCCACATCGGTCCATCCGGCAATCTGGGGCAGCGCCTGCTGCTGGGCGGTGTGGACCGCCACCGCCAACGAGCCTTCGTAGCCGGCCCGGCGCCAGGATCGGGTCAACCGGCGTAAGATCCGCCTGGCCTCGTCGCCGCGGCCGCAGTCGCCGCACGGCATCCAGGCGAGTGCGCGGCGGGCGGCGATCAGATAGCGGAAATCGGTGAGCAGGGCCGGGCCGCTGCGGACATCCACGGCGAGGATGCCGTTGGAAGAGGCGAATCCGGAGTAATAGAGCCGCGCGATCGGCGACCGGACGAGCGCGCCGTCCAGCCCCGTGCGGCGCAACGCATGCATCAGCCGCTCGCACCGGCTGCGGCATTCCGCCGCCGAAAACGCTCCAGCCATCATTCTGTCGTCCTCCGAAGGGCTAGTTCAACTCGCCATATTTCTCAAGCAACTCGCGTTCCTGCTGCTTAAGCGCGCGCTGACTCAGCGAGAACCGGTAACCCCTGATCCGCCACCATTTACGGTTGCGCAACTGCCAGAGGAGCACCCATTCGCGCGCCTCGCCCATCGTGCCGGGAACCAGCCGCATCCAATGCTTGTAAATGCCCGACAAATCGATCCACTCCATCCGCTTGCGGATCTGACCGGGCATCCACCGGATGTTGATGGCGGAGGGAAAATCAAGCAGCATCGGCGCGCCGGCCGCGTCCATGAGAATATTCCCGGCGTTGCGCAGGTCCAGATGGGCAATGCCGCGGGCATGCATGGCCTGCACCAGCGCCTCCAGACGGTGAAAGAACGTCACCGGCACATCCCCGGCGGAGAGGTTCCGCAGCGGAGACCCCTCCACAAACCGCTCGCCCAGCGCGAACCGATCCATCCGGAACGCTCCCGCGGGTATCCCCGGCAGCCCGTGCAGTTTGCGCAACACGCGCAACTCGCGCCAAACCATCCAGACGCCCCCGGTCCACCGCCACAGCGCCACGCACGCGCGGAAGTCTTTCACCACCCAGGGGACGCCGTTCACCTCCACGCGCCACACGTCGGCATTGCACCAGTGTCCGTGATGCAGACGTGTGCGGGCGACACTCTCGAATAGGTTGCGTGTGAACACCTGCGCCATCAGCCTTCCGCCGTGATCGGCTTTTGCCGAGCACACGAGGCCGCCCCGCACTGCCGGCAACCGCTGCCGCACGAGACATCCTCGCCCGTCCAGCAGAACGTGCAAATGTTTTTGCGCGGGAGGCCGATCGCATCGGCCAAGTCCTGCACACGCTGATACTTGAGCGACGTCAGGCCGAGCCGTTTCTGGATACGCCCGACCATCTCCTGATGCCGCCCGCCATCGGGATCGACATAATCCCGGGGGTCAGCCGCGTCGCCCTCCAGTTCCTTGATGGTGCGGCGCGCGGCGAGGTCCTGCTCGCTCGTGGAGCGGGAGAAGTTGAGAAACTTGCAGCCGAAGAGCAACGGCGGGCAGGCGATCCGCATGTGGATCTCGCGCGCGCCGTCGTCGTAGAGCCTGTGCACCTGGTCGCGGAGCTGAGTGCCGCGAACGATCGAGTCGTCGCAGAAGATCAGGCTTTTTCCGCGAATCAGGTCGGCAATCGGAATCAGCTTCATCCGGGCAATCAACTCGCGATGCTCCTGAACCGAGGGCATGAAGCTCCGCGGCCAGGTGGGTGTGTATTTGACGAACGGCCGCGCAAAAGGTATGCCCGCTGCGCGGGAATACCCCAGCCCATGCCCCATGCCGGAATCGGGGATTCCGGCCACAAAATCGGCGCGCAACCCGCCGTCGTGCTTCGCCAGCGCCTCGCCGCACCGGTAACGGACACTCTCCACGTTTTGCCCCTCGTAGGACGACGCGGGGTACCCGAAATAGACCCATAGAAAGGCGCAGATCGCGAGCTCGGCGCCCGGCTCGCGGCATGTCTCGACGCCATCCTGCGTCAGCCGGACAATCTCGCCCGGGCCCAGGTCACGCACCGGCAGATAGCCCAGATTGGGCAGGCTGCACGACTCCAGCGCGAAAGCGCGCGCATCGCCCTTTTCCCCCAGCGTCACGGGCGTCCGTCCGTAGCGGTCGCGGGCCGCGAACAGGGTTCCGTCATCCTTCAACACCAGCACCGAGCAGGACCCGCAAATCCGCTCCTGGGCATAGCGGATGCCAGCCTCGAACGAATCCTGCGTATTGATCAACGACGCAACCAACTCGGTCGGATTGACCCCGGCGCGGCTCATTTCAGAAAACTGCACGCGGTGCTTGGCGTAAAGCTCGGCCACCAGCTCCGGCAGGTTGGTCACCACGCCGACCGTGACAATCGCAAACGTGCCCAGATGCGAGGCGATGATCAGGGGCTGGTCCTCAAAATCGCTGATCACTCCCACGCCCGCACGGCCCTTGAAGAGGTTGAAGTCGCCCTCAAACTTCGAGCGAAACTGAGACGTGCGGATGTCGTGAATCACCCGCGTGAAGCCATCCTCGCCCAAAACCGCCATGCCCCCCCGCATCGTGCCGAGATGCGAATGGTAGTCGGTACCGTAGAACAGATCGGTCACGCAATCGTGCTTGGCCACCACGCCGAAAAAACCGCCCATACTCAAACACTCCCGTTGAGAGCCAACAACCCACATCTGACCCGAATCAGCAGAATACCCTACTTCGGCGGGCCGCTCAACCTAAAACCTAAAATTAGAATTGCTGCAGCCAGCAATGAGTCCTTACCAGACGCGCCGTTTTATGATACAGTGACGCCCGAACAAAACGCGACTTGGGAGCACACATTCAGCATGTCCAAGGCCACAACCAGTTCTGATTCGGTCGGTGTCGTCGAGCCGCAGACGCTGCGACTGAATCTGCCGCCGGGCGGTCTCCGCCTCGAGCGGGGCGGTCTTCTGCCGGAGGTGGACATCACCTACGAGCGTTGCGGGACACTCAACCCGGCCGCCGACAATGTGATTTTTGTCTGCCACGCCCTGACCGGCGACGCCCACGTCACCGGCATTCGCCCCGGCGAAACCCGACCGTCGGGCTGGTGGCAGGATATGATCGGGCCGGGACTCGGGATCGACACCCGCCACTATCACATCGTCTGCGCCAACATCCTGGGCGGATGCAAAGGCACCACGGGACCCGCATCCATCAATCCCGCAACCGGGACACCGTATGGCTCGCAGTTCCCGGAGATCACCGTCGGCGACATCGTGACCGTGCAGCGCCTGCTGCTCGACCAACTCGGCATCCCGTATCTGGCGGCGGTGATCGGCGGCAGCTTCGGCGGCATGCAGGCGCTGGAATGGGCGATCCGCTATCCGGATTTTGTCGGCCGCAGCATCGTGATCGCCGCAGCCGCCAGCCTCAACACTCAGGCGCTGGCCTTCGACATCATCGGCCGCCAGGCGATCGTGCAGGACCCCGCGTGGCGCCACGGCGATTACTACGACCGCGCCGACGGACTCGGACCGCCCAGGCAGGGACTGGGCAGCGCCCGCAAGCTCGCGCACGTCACCTACCTCTCGCAACAACTGATGGAGACAAAATTCGGGCGCGAGAAACGGCCCGAATGGCTGAACGCCGACGATGCGTTTCACGCCGAGTCGCGCCGCACCTTCCGATCCTATTTCCAGATCGAGAGCTATCTCGAACACCAGGGCGCCAAGTTTGTGGAGCGGTTCGACGCCAACTCGTACCTCCACATCACCCGGGCCATGGACGATTACGATCTGGAAGATGCATTCGGCTCGCTCGACAAGGCTTTTGCCGGGGTCAAGGCGCAGATGCTGATCGTCGCCCTCAGCGGCGACTGGCTCTTCAAACCTGAACAGTCGGCCGAACTGGTCACCGCGCTGATCCGCAACCGCAAGCGGGTCTCGTACTGCCATCTCGACGCCCCGGCCGGCCACGACGCCTTCCTGACCCATATCGCCGACTTGAAGCGGGTGATCCGCGCCTTCCTGCCGTGGGTGGGGACGCCGGAGACCGGCGGCAACACCGTCAGTGGCAACCGGTTTGACGAGCTGGAGGACGCGATCATCGTCGGCCTCGTCCAGCCCGGCAGCCGCGTCTTGGACCTCGGCTGCGGCGACGGCGCCCTCATCTCCAGGCTCGAACGCGAACGACAGGTGGCCGGCACGGGCGTGGACATTGACCTCGGCCATATCGTCCGCACGATCGACGCCGGACACAACGCCCTCCTCGAAGACATCAACGACGGGCTCCAGATGATCCCCGATGACTCGTATGACGTGGCCGTTCTGGGCGAAACCCTTCAGGTCGTGCTCCGCCCGCGCGATGTGCTCCACCAGATTCTGCGGGTCGCCCGCGAAGCCGTGGTCGCCTTTCCCAACTTCGGCTATCTCCCCGTCCGCGGAGGCCTCCTTCTCGCAGGCCGCATGCCCAAGGCCAAAGCCCTTCCGTATGAATGGTACGACACGCCCAACATCCACCTCTTCACCCTCGCCGACTTCCTCCGCCTGTGCGCACAGGACGGCATCACGGTGAAGCGAATCCACGGCCTCTCCCGCAGTTGGATCGGCCGCCTGCTATGCCGCCTCGGCTTCCACAATCTGGGCGCCGACCGCGTCATCGCCCACGTCACCCGCCCCTCAAACACGGACCGTCCAAACCCGGTCACGGATGATCCCTAAAGGAGTTGTTCATGGAAAAGTGGCTCGACCAACATCTGCCCAAACTGGTGCGTGATCTGTCGCCCTGCAACGACTGCCCCTTGTCCAACACCGAAAAGGAGGTCAATCTCCCCGGCCAGCGGGCGGTGGTGGAGGTTTTGGAGCAGTTGATCGGCATTCTGTTTCCCGGTTGCCACGGCCATGCGCCGGTCACGCAGGACACCTGCGAACAGGGCTTGCGCAAGATTCTCGCCGAGACCGCCGTCAGCCTGCGCGACCAGATTCAGCGGGTTTTCGAATATCAGTGCGCGTTCGAAAAATGCAGAAGCTGCGGCGATTGCAGGGAACGGGCTGGTGCGGTGGTGGCCAAACTGCTCGACGCGCTGCCGGGCATCCGCGCCGCTTTGCGCGAGGACATCCAGGCCGCCTACGAGGGCGACCCCGCAGCCCGATCAACCATGGAGATCGTGCTGAGCTATCCCGGTGTCTATGCGGTGAGCGTTCACCGCCTGGCCCACGCCCTCTACGCGGCGGGCGTCCCCCTCCTGCCTCGGGTCTGGAGCGAGCACGCCCACTCCCGCACCGGCATCGACATCCATCCGGGTGCAACCATCGGCTCGGGGTTCTTTATTGACCACGGCACGGGCGTGGTCATCGGCGAGACCTCCATGATCGGCTCGCACGTCAAGCTCTACCAGGGTGTCACGCTCGGCGCCTTGAGCTTTGCCAACGACGAGCAGGGCAACCCGATCAAGGGGATCAAACGCCACCCGGACGTGGGCGACCACGTCGTGATCTACGCCGGCGCCACGATCCTGGGGGGCGAAACCGTCATTGGCCACCACTCGACCATCGGCGGCAATGTCTGGCTCATCCATTCCGTGCCGCCCCATTCCAAGGTTTACAACCAGCAGCCCAAGCCGCTCATCCGGGAATCCGGCCAGACACCGGCCCCGTAACCACCGTTGGGAACGTGATCGCCATGTCCTTTCAAGGCCACCTCAAATATGGAACGTCGCTCCTGCATGTCGGCGAGGAGCGCCTCAAGCAGGCGCTTCTGCCCCGCGTGCCGCTCTGGATCGAGACCTACCACCTCACGCTCACGACCGTCCTCTGGTCGGCGCTAATCCCGCTTTTCTGCCTCTTCGCGCGCACCTCCGCCCAGTGGTTGTGGGCCGTCAATGCCTGCATCATCGGCCAGTACATCACCGACCTGCTCGACGGCGCCGTCGGCCGCGCGCGCAATACCGGCCTCAAGAAGTGGGGCTATTATGTCGACCACTTTCTCGATTTTATTTTCTTGAGCGCGATTTTCTTCGGCTACGCGGTCCTGCTTCCCGCCTCGTTCCATAAGATGATCCTGTTCACGCTGGTCATGTTCACCGGCTTCATGATCCACTCTTTTCTGGAGTTTGCCTGCACCAACCGCTTCGCGATCTCCTATTTGGGCGTCGGGCCGACGGAGATCCGCCTGCTCTTTATCGCGATCAACGTGCTGCTGGTGATTTTTGGCAAAACGTATCTGGCCGCCGCGCTCCCGTATGCGGTCGCCGCCTCGCTCTTCGGCTTATTCGTCACCGTCTACCGCACCGCGCGCCACCTGTGGCACATTGACATGATTGAAAAAAACAAACCCTCATGAATGCTCCCTTTCGCAAACGCTTTCTGACCGCACTGGCCTTGATGACCATCGCCGGCGGCTTGATCTGGTGGGGCGCGAAGCCCGTCATCCGGATGTGCGGTCTGGCCGCGCTCGCCGCTTCGGCCCTGAGTCTCGCCCTCTCGGCCCGCGACCTGCGCCATCATCGCCGTCACGCCAAGACCTATGTCCGCCACTTCGCGGTGGCCTATGCGCCCCATTTCGTGCTTGCCATCCTCTTGGCTCACCTCCTCCGCGCTTGGGTCCTCTTTGCCCCCCCCACCCTCTCGCCGCTGCTGGCGGTCGGCGGCGTGCCGCTGCGCGAACAACTCGACGCCGACACGGCCCGCCTGCTCGCCCTCAGCGGCAACCCCGATGCCGACATCCCCGTCTGCCACACGATCACCACGCGCTACCAGACCTTCTACCAGATCGATCCCGTCGCCGACCCCCGCAGCCATGCCGACGCCTTTCTGCTCGCCTTCGCCGCCCTGCTGCGCGAGAACGCGCTCCGCACGACCCCGCACGACGCCATCACCGATGACCGCGCGGCGACCCGCCTGGCCGCCAGCGCCGCCTATCTCCCGCTCGTCCGAAACAACAGCCCCGACAACCCCCTCCTGCCGCTGATCGACGCCGATCTGAAGACCCTGCCTGCGCGGCTCCTGCGCCCCCTGCGCTTCCCCCTGCACGCGCTGCGCCGGTATGCGATCGAGGAGTAAGTCCATGAATCCCCAGACGATCCCCACCCCCGCCTTTGTCGTCGACGCCGCCGCCCTGGACCGCAATGTCGCGATCCTGGCTCAGGTCAAGGCGCGCACAGGCTGCACCATCCTCCTCGCGCTCAAGGCATTCTCCATGGTTGCGGCGTTCGACCGGATCCGTACCCGGCTGGACGGCGTCTGCGCCAGCTCGCTCCACGAAGCCCGCCTGGGCCGCGAAGGCTTCGGCGGCGAGGTGCATGCCTTCGCTGCGGCCTTTTCCGAAACCGACTTCCGGGAGATGCTGCCGCTGATCGATCATGTCACGTTCAATTCCTTTCGCCAGTGGCGTCAGTTCCGTCCCCTGCTCGAGGCCGCCGGCCATCCCATCGCCGCCGGCTTGCGCATCAACCCGGAACACAGCGAGGGACACACCGCGCTCTACGACCCCTGCGCCCCCCGCTCGCGCCTCGGCATCCGGCGCGACGCCTTTCAGGGCGAGTCGCTCGACGGGCTCACCGGCCTGCACTTCCACTGCCTCTGCGAACAGAATGCGGATGTGCTGGAGCGGACGCTGGCGGCGGTCGAAGCCCGCTTCGGGGATCTGATCCCCCGCTTCGCGTGGATGAATTTCGGCGGCGGCCATCACATCACCCGCAGCGATTACGACGTGGATCGGCTGTGCCGTATCCTCACTGATTTCCGCGCGCGCCACGCCGACATGACGGTCATCCTCGAACCGGGAGAGGCCGTCGCCCTCAACGCCGGCGTTCTGGTCGCCACGGTTCTCGACGTGGTGGTCAACGAAATCCCCATCGCCATCCTCGACGTCTCGTGCACCTGCCACATGCCCGACGTGCTGGAAATGCCTTACCGTCCGCGGGTCTACCGGGGCGAGGCGTGGGACGGCCGCGCCGACGCGCCCGCAGGCGCCGAGTTCGGCGGCGCGCCCGGCGAGAAATCCTGCACCGTCCGCCTCGCCGGCCCCTCGTGTCTGGCGGGAGACTGCATCGGCGACTATTCGTTCGCACGCCCCCTCCGCCCCGGCGACCGGCTGGTCTTCGAAGACATGGCCCACTACACCATGGTCAAGACAAACACCTTCAACGGCATCAACCTGCCCGCCATCGTGCTGCGCCAACCCGACGGCACGCTGACCGGGGTCCGCCGCTTCGGCTATGCCGACTTCGCCGCGCGGTTGTAACCCGGCCAACCCGGACTTCTGAAACAGTATGTCACGCTTGCCCTTCAGCATCGCCGCAACCGCATCCCACTCGGGCGCTCGCGCGGCGGAATTTGAGACCCGGCATGGCCGGGTTCAGACGCCGGTGTTCATGCCGGTGGGCACGCAGGCCACGGTCAAATGCCAGACCGTGGATTCGCTGCGTGAGGCCGGGTCCAGCGTGCTGCTGGCCAACACCTACCACCTCATGTTGCGCCCCGGCGCAGCCGTATTTGAGCAATTCGGGGGCATTCACCGCTTCATGCAGTGGGATCGCCCGGTGCTGACCGACTCCGGCGGCTACCAGATTTATTCCATGCCGCAGGATTGCCGGCTCACCGAGGCAGGCGCGCAGTTTCAGAGTTATATTGACGGGCGCTGGGTCCTGCTCTCCCCGGAGACCAGCATCGCCATGCAGCGGGTGATCGACAGCGACATCATGATGCCGCTGGATCACTGCATTTCGTCCACGTCACCCCGCGCCGAAGCCGAATCCGCGATGGCGCGAACGCACCGCTGGGCGCTGCGAAGCCTGGAGGCGCGCGGCGATTCGCCGCAGGCGCTGTTCGGCATTGTGCAGGGCGCGGCATTTCCCGACCTGCGCGAGGCCAGCTCCGCCTATTTGACCAGCCTGCCGTTCGATGGCTTTGCGGTCGGCGGCCTCGCCGTGGGCGAGACGCGGGAGCAGCGCGAGGATCTGACCGCCGCCGCCACCGCCGGTCTGCCGCATGACCGGCCCCGCTACCTGATGGGCGTCGGCACGCCGGTGGATGTGCTCGAGGCGGTGCATCGCGGCGTGGACATGTTTGACTGCATCATCCCGATCGCGCTCGCTCAGCGCGGCACGGCCTATACCTCGGAAGGCCGCCTGCACATGCGGCGCGGGTGGTACCGGCTGCAGGATCAGCCTCTGGATCCGGGCTGCGCGTGCTCGACCTGTCGCCACTATTCACGGGCGTATCTCCACCACCTCTTCAAATCGGATGAAGCGCTGGGGTGGCATCTGCTGGGACTGCACAACCTCCATTTCTACCATCACCTGACCCGGGAGATCCGGGCGCGCATTGTGGCGGGTGATTTTCTCGCGTACTACCGGGCGCAGCGGGAAGCCTTGGCGCGCGTCGATGGCGACTCGCCGGGCGCGCGCCGTCCGCAGCCGCGGCCCGTGCCACGCCTGCGGCTGGGTGACTACGAAGTGCAGCGGGCGGAAGCGGGGTTTTCCAGCATTCGCCACTGCAGCTCCGGCGAGGTCATGCATTCCGTCAGCAATCCGGTCGAGGAGTCGCGCCGGCTGTATGTGGAGCAGTCCGGGCTGACCGGGCGTCTGCGCCTTCCGGAGGCGCCGGAACTGGTGGTGTGGGATGTCGGCCTGGGCGCTGCAACCAACGCGATGGGAGCGGTGCGCTGCTGGGAAGCCGCACAGGCAGACGGCCGGCCGATCCGCCCGATGCGGATCATCAGCTTTGAGCGCGACCTCGATTCGCTGCGCCTGGCCGTTCGCCACGCGGCCCATTTTCCGCATCTGCACCATGCGGCGCCCAGCGCCATTCTCCAACACGCCTGCTGGGCGCATGCCACACGCGGGCTGCACTGGACCCTGCTGGCGGGTGATTTTAGCGAGCACCTGACGTCGGCACCCCGGCCGGATCTGATTTACTTCGACCCCTTCTCCTACAAGACCGACGGCGCGCTCTGGACGGCCGCGATGATGGCTCGGATCTTTCAGGCCTCGGCTCCGGGCGAAACCGCGCTCTTCACCTATACCGCCTCCACCGCCATTCGCGCGGCGTTGCTGGCGGCCGGTTTCTATGTCGCGCGCGGCGTGCCCACCGGACCCAAGGCCGAAACGACGGTGGCGTGTACGCATCCGTCCTGCTTGTCCGTTGCCGGGGTTGCGGCGCCGCCGCTGCTGGATCATCAGTGGCTGGAGCGCTGGGATCGCAGCGGCGCCCGTTATCCATCCGATATCGCGTCCGACGCACAGACCGAATTTGCCCGGCAGATCTTCGCCCATCCGCAGTTTGCTGGCCAGACGTAAGAATGGAGGGCTTCGCGGTCACGTGCCCGCTCGCCCCGAGAATCCCACACCTGGTATCCGGTTCTCATGACTTCTTCCCCGAAGTAGTGGTGGCGGGAGCGATCATAGCACGCCCCTACCCTGTTGAAACGAAAACGGACATGCATCGCGTTGCGGATCCGTTTTTTGCATGTCGCATGATTGATTTACACCGAAAAACCTAATAAAAACAGCTTTTCAGGGGTAAAAGTGTGTTTGTAATTGTGTGGGGTTTTTGCGCCCGTTTTTCATCCTGTTTCAGAGGGTTAAGCCCACACAGAGAAAATCGGTCTGAGAAACAAAAAAGCCCGGTTTTATTGGTGGTTGCCAACAAAACCGGGCTTTAAAGTGGTCGGGGAGGGGGGATTTGAACCCCCGACTTTTTGGTCCCGAACCAAACGCGCTACCAGGCTGCGCTACTCCCCGATGACCTGTGAGGTCAAGTGGGTTCGTACAATAGCTGAATCTGGCGGTTACGTCAAAAAGAATCTTTAACTCGTTGACCCGTTCGCCTTCTCCCCTTACAATGATCGGCGCTATGGACTTCCCCGTTTATCCGCTGGTTTTTAAACCGGCCTACAAGGACTATGTCTGGGGCGGATCCCGCATCGGGTCGGCGTTTGGACGTCAGGGCGTGCCGCCGATCTGCGCCGAATCGTGGGAGCTGTCGGCCCATCCCGACGGCCTGAGCCGGGTTGCCACCGGCGCGCTCGCCGGCCTCTCCCTCGCGGATCTGACCCTGTGCCACGGCGCCGCGCTGGTCGGTGCCCGCGCCCCCGATCCCACCCGCTTTCCTTTGCTCTTCAAGCTGATCGATGCCCGTGATCGGCTCAGCGTGCAGGTCCACCCCAATGCCGCGACTGCGGCACAGCATGGCGGCGAGCCCAAGACCGAGATGTGGGTGGTTCTGGATAGCGAACCCGGGGCGTTTATTCATGTCGGGCTGAAGCCCGGCGTCGGACCGGACGATCTGCGCCGGGCGCTCGAAACGAAACAGGCGGGCGACTGTCTGAACACACTGGCCGTCCAAGCCGGCGACGCCATCCTGATACCCGGTGGCTTGGTTCACGCGATCGGCGCCGGCTGCCTGATCTATGAGGTCCAGCAGAATTCCAACACCACCTACCGCCTCTATGACTGGGACCGCCTCGGCAGCGATGGCCGGCCCCGCCCCCTCCACGTCGCGGAGGCGCTGGCGGTCATTGACTGGACGCTCCCTGCGCCGAAGCTGCTCCGCGAGGATCCCGCCGGAACGGCGGTTAACGTCTGGCACGACGTCCTGTCCAGCCCGTTCTTCCGCATGCGCCGCATCCGCCTCGAACACTCCGAGACCGTGATCCGCGACAGCGGGAGCTTTCAGGCTCTTTTTGTCCATTCTGGCACCGCCTCCGCCACGATCAACGGCGTGACTGTGCCCCTCCCCTGTGGCACGAGCTGCCTGATTCCGGCGGCAGCTTCCCGCTGCACGATCAGGGCCGATGAACCCGCAAACCTCTTGCTGACCACGTTACCCGTATGATCCAATCCTCCTATGAAATCGCCCGGCCGTTCGGCATTCCGATCCGGCTGGATATGTCGCTGATCATTTTGCTGTTCTTTTTCGTCAGCGACACGGGTTCCCCGCTCTACGGTCTGGCAGCGGGCCTCGCGCTGCTGCTGTCAATCACGTTGCATGAATTGGGACACAGTCTGGTGGCCATGGCCTTCGGGTGCCGGGTGCGCGACATCACGCTGATGATGATGGGCGGCTGCGCCACGCTCCTGAACATGCCGCGCAAAGCCTGGCAGGAGTTTCTGGTCGCCGCCGCCGGGCCAGCGGTCAGCCTGTCGCTGGGCCTCTCGGGATTCTGGATGGTCCACCACGTACCCCTTTCTGCCCCTGTGGCTGGCTTCATCTACCACCAGATCGGATGGCTCAATATCGTGCTCTGCATCTTTAACCTGCTGCCGGCCTTCCCGATGGACGGCGGACGAATCTTTCGCGCGATTCTGCAGCAATTTTTCATGTCGCGCGTCAAGGCCACGTGGATCGCCGCGCGCGTCGGCCAGTTTGTGGCGTTGCTGATGGCGGTCTCGGTAGGCTACTCCTTTCTGAGCGGGAACGCGCGTGGTTTCATGCTGATCCGCCTGCTCATCGCCTACACCATCTACCGCGCGGCTGAACGGGAGTATCAATCGGTTCTGGCCGAATCGCGCCAGGATGGGCCGTTCGACGGCTTCAAGGGGCCGCCCGGCGACGAGGTGCTCATTTCGCCGCCGCCCTACCGCTCCGGCCGCGAATGGACGGATATCAAACGACTGTGATGACATGCCGCACCCCCGATTTGCCTATGACGCGATGACGCTGCGCAAAGCCTACTCGGGCGTGGAAAACACGATTCACGGGTTTATCCGAGCGTGGGCGGCGCACGGACCGGAGCCGTTGCGTGTCTATGCGCCCGTCCGCACGCCGCTGCCCGTTCCAGACTCGCCGCAGGTTGACGTGTGCGCGGTCCACCTTCCGGCCTCCTCGCGGCTAGCCCGGATCGTCTGGGAGCACACGCGACTGCCGCGCCGCCTGCGGCAGGACCAGGCCGCGCTGCTGCACGCGCCCGCCTATGTCGCGCCGCTGGCCGCGCCGTGTCCGGTGGTGCTGACGGTGCATGATCTGCACGTCTTCACCCATCCGGCGTGCTGCACCTTCGAGAACCGGCTTTACTACCGTCTCTTCCTCCCCCGCTCGATCCGCCGGGCGGGAGCGATCATCGTCTACTCGGAACACGTCCGCCGGATCGTCGCGGCGCGCTATCCGGATCAGGCGGATCGCATCGCGCTGATCCCGCCCGGCGTCGATCCCGATCTGGCTCCGGTCAGCGACCCGGAACGACTGGATGCCGTGCGTGCGGCCTGGCGTCTGCCCGGCCGGTTCATCCTGTTTGTCGGCGATCTCGCCCCGCGCAAAAACCTGCCGCGTCTGCTGGAGGCCTTCACGCGCCTGATCGCCGAACGGCCTGACCGGCGCGATGTGCACCTGGTGCTCGCCGGGGCGGGGGGGCTCAACCGCGTGCCGATTGACGCCCTGTGCGCGCGGCTCGGCGTGGCCGGTCGCGTACAGACGCTGGGTTATGTGCCGCGCGCCGATCTCGTGGCGCTGTACAGCCTGGCGGCGGTGCTGGCGTTTCCCTCGCTCGATGAAGGGTTCGGACTCCCCGCGCTCGAAGCGCTGGCCTGCGGCTGTCCCGTGGTCTGCACGCCGGGCGGCGCCTCCGAGATTTGCGGTCCGGCGGCAGCGTGCTGCGATCCGCTCGACATCGCCTCGATCACCCGGGCGCTGGCCGGGCCGCTCGATCATCCCCTGTCCCGTCCGGCCCGCGCCGAAGCCGGCTTCGCCCGCCTCGCTCGTTACTCGTGGCCCGCCAGCGTGCCCGCCACGGCCGCGCTGTATCGGGAGGTGTGCGCGCGCACCGGTTACTAGATACAGAGGCCGCCATCCACGGAGAGCACCTGGCCGGTTATGTAGGCGGCGTGCGGCGACAGGAAGAAGCGGATGACGGCGGCGATCTCGGCGGGTTCGCCGAAGCGGTTCAGGGGGATGGCGGTGAGCTGCTTGGCGCGGCGGGTTTCGGGCATGTCGGCGGTCATGTCGGTGGCGATGACCCCGGGTGCCACGGCGTTGACGGTGATCCCGGACGGGGCCAACTCGCGAGCGACGGACTTGGTCAGGCCCAGGAGGCCAGCCTTCGAGGCGCTGTAGGCCGCGCGCATGAGGTCGCCAAGGAGGGCGGCATCGGACGAGACATAGACGATGCGTCCGCTCCGCTGGCGCATCATGCTGCGGATCACCGCTTTGGTGCAATAGAAAGCGCCGTCGAGATTAGTGGCGAGGACGGCGCGCCAGTCCTCCACCGCAGTCATGGCGGTGAACTGCGTGCGGATCACGCCAGCGTTGCAGACCAGCCCGGTGATCGGGCCAAGCGCGGTCTCGACGGCCTTGACCATCGCGGCGGCCTGGACAGCGTCTGAGACATCGGCGCAGAAGGTCTGGGCGCGGCCGCCGAGGGCGCGAATTCCGGCCGCGACCGCCTCGGCCTCTTCGGCGCGCGACCGGTAATGAACCGCCACGGTCCAGCCATCGGCGGCCAGGGCCAAGGCTGTGGCGCGGCCGATGCCGCGGGATGAACCGGTAATCAGGCAGAGGGGCATAACGTGTCCAAGGTTCGGCGGTGCGGGGTTAGGTGTTGAGATAGGGCGTCAGGGCGGCTTCGTCCACCACCTCGACGCCGGTCTCGGCCTGGACGCGGGCAAGGTCGATGCCGTGCTGCTGCGCCAGACGGCGGGCCTTGGGGGTTGCCCGCACACGCGTCGCAGCCAGCGGCTGGGCGGCGGCGGCGGCAGCAGCGGCGGGTGCCGATCCGGTGGCGGACCGGTACGCGGCCAGGAGGGCGGCGTTCGCCGCCTCGGCGCCCGGGTCGGAAGCGCCCGGGTCGCCGATGATTCCGATGACATAGCCCGACGGGACCACGCTTGGAGGGGCCGCCAAAATGGCGAGCAGGGTTCCGGAGGCCGGTGCCTCCATGTCAAAGGCGGCCTTGTCGGTGGTCAGTTCGGCAATCGTCTCGCCCGCAACGACGCTGTCACCGAGTCGCTTGCGCCAGGCGGTAACGGTCACGTCAATGGTATTGGCGTCGAGCTGCGGAATCTGGATACGCGTGGTCATGGTCTGTTTCCCTCTTTTTCTTCAGCGGGCAGCTTGTCAGAAAGCGGCACAGGCGGCACGGGAATCATGTAGACCGGCGAGCGGTTTCCGGCGCGGTCGCTGACGCGGACATCGAGCCACACGGCATCGATCGGCCGGCTGACGCGGGAGGGGCGGATGGCGAGCTGTGCCGCGCGGCCACCCGTCCAACTCAGACCCTCGATGCCCGACATATCATACGCGGCGAAGCGGACAATGTGCGTGTCGCCATAGGGCGCGAGGACCGCCGCGCTCCGGATCTGGAACGCGCGTGCTCGCTTCTCCGGGAACGCAAGAACAATCTCGCGGAGATCGGGAACCGCATCGATGCCAGCCTCCGCGCGCAGAATGTCATGAATGTTGATCATGACATTTTGCCACTCGCCAGCCTGCCACGTGCGCGTGCCGAAGACGAACGGATGAGGCGCTCCAGGCGCTGGAAGTTGCAGGATGTAAGCGCCGTGGGTTTTCGGCTTAGCCGCCTTTTCGGGCACGGCCCTCGGCACGAGGCGGATTTCGACCACAGGCGGCGGATTGGTGTCCCCTGCCAGTGTGCGGATGCTGAACCCGAACCATCCCCGTTTGCCCGTCTCCAAACCGGGGTTGTATCCGTAGGCGCGACGCAACTGGGTAGCTCCAATATCCAGCGTCTTGAATTCAAACACGACCGATCCATCTTCGACCGTCTGGGTCTGGCCTTCGCCGACTTGATTGAAGAACTGGGCCAGGTTAACGTTGCTCGGCTGCCAGGCCTCGATGTTTTCCGGCGGGACGAGAGGGAGGACGGTGGGCGGCGTCTTGTCGTTGCCCGTGTCCAGCGTGATCGGGATCTCATAACGGGGCAGGGTGTTGCCCGCGACATCGCTCACGCCGTTGATCGAGATCGTGAGGGTATCGCCCGGCCTGGTGGTCTGAAGTTGGCGGCGCAGGAGCCAGGGCCAGTCAATCTCAAGCTGAACGCGCGAGGCGGAGAACGACACACGTCCGTTGTCCTGGGCGAGCGCAAGCTCCGAACCGTTGCTCGCGAGCTTCATGTTGCGCAGGAAAGGCATGGCGGATCCGCCCTCGATGGTGACGTTCAGACAGGTCTTGTTATATCGGTCGGTTGCGGCGACGGCATGGGTGATCACGGGCGGCGTGCGATCCAGCAAAAACGGGAGGTCGGCGACAGGCGAGACGTGTCCCGCCGCATCGCGGCCCCGAACCACCAGGTGGTGGATTCCCTCGGGCAGCGCGTCGGTGGCGGGGGTTGTCACTGCGGCGTTTGAGGCATCGAGCCAGCGGACGGCCTCCTGTCCGGAGGCATCGCGCAACGCCCACGGTTGCGGGCCTTGCGCGAAGGCGTACTGGACGGCGGCAAAATCACCGTCGGCATCGTCGTACACCGCGCGGAAGGCGAGGACTCGCCCGGGGCCGACGGCCGGCCCCAAGGCGAGGTCGTCGATCAGCAGCGACGTGTACAGTCCGGTCTGATCCCGGACTTGGCGCGACCCGACACGCAAATCGCCGGGGCGGAAGTCCAGTCCGGTTGTCAGGGGCGCCTCGTTGGATACGGCCAGCGGCGAACCGAGCCACGTCTGCCAGGTGTCTTGTGTTGCGGCCAGACCGCCGAGGGTAGCGGGCAGCCCCCCGTTTTCGGTCAAACGCATCTGGAGCCGTCCAGCCACGAGCGAGACGCGGGACATCGCTTCGGCGCGGTAAGCGAATTGGATCAGCGGTGTAAGAAACGGGTCATAGGCAGGGGCGAGGCAGGCATCGAGCCGCGTCTGCTGGCCGCGGTTGGCGATCTTGAGAACCGTGCCGTAGCCGGCGCCGCCGCGCATCAGGCTCACGACTGCACTGCCGGCAAAGGGACCGACATCGAAGGGCCGGTCGTCAAAGGTGGTCAGCCGCCCCTCGGGGAGTTCCAGAGCGAGGAGCACGGGAGGGGTGCCCGGCTCCGGCGGTGACGCGAGCGCTTGGCGGAAGGTGCGGCCGTCGGCAAGCTCGACACGCACGACCGGCTTGCGGTTCTTCAGCTTGCGCGGCAGGAAAATGCGGGTGACGGCATTCCCAAACGTGAAGGTCGCCGTCTGGTCGTCGATCCAGACCGCGCGGGGCGGCAGGAGGGGACTGTTCCACGGAGTGGATGATGCAAGCGTGGCGGTATCGGGATTATCGGGGTCGCGCTCCGCAATGAGATCAAAAGAGGCATCGGACGGAACCGCCCATTCGATGCGCACCCCTTCCGGAAAAGCCTCCGGCGGCAGCGCCAGAATGTGGAGCTGGCCCGGGGGGAGATCGGCGATGGCGGCGTTCACCTGATCCATGGCTTCATTCGCGACGTTTCCGCTCACGTCCGGCCGGCCGCGAAAAACGGGGCGGAAATTGCGAACGGCATACCAGGTTCCCGGGGCGTTGCCCAGCAACCCCTGTTGCACATCGCTGGGCTGGAGATTGCCGAACCCGTCGAGGCGGACGCTGAGGCCGGAACTCAGGACCTCGCTGGGAAGCCACGCATAGACGGGTGTCCAGACGGGCGCATCGGCCGAAGGTGACGGCGGGACCGCGCCGGCCCGCCCCGCGATCCGCCGCGAGCCCCGGGTCTCGTCCGATCCGGTGATGACGAACGACCAGGCTTGGGTGGTCACAAAACCGTTAAGCGCGCCCGTTCCTGAGCTGAATTCAAGGTTGAAGGCCGCGTCGGCCGAACGGGCCAGATCGAAGCGCCACCCCAGGAGCCGGCTCGCCGCGACGGGCGGCAGCGTATTGGAGACCAGGAAGGTTCCGCCGCCGTGGTGGGCTGTCACGCACATTTCGGACCCTTCCTCGCCCCGGCGGAAACGGACCACGGGACGTGAGACCGGATCGTCGGCGATCCAGCAGGCGTCGGTGAGCGCATCGGGAGAAAGACCGCATACGGCGGTCCGCAGCAGCGGCAGCGAAGCGTCATCAGCCCCATGGGTCACGACATCACTCGCGGCGGAGCGCGGATCGATCTCGCGGCAGGCGAACGGCCGCGGCCGGATCGTCTCGGCCGCGATGCGGACACGGGCGACCATCATCGAATTGCGAAAGGTCCAGATGCCGAACGAACCGCTGGCGAGGGGGTCGGGATCGGTGAACTCCAGGGCGGGAAGGTTGTCAAAGATCACCTGCAACCGGTCGGCGACGCGGCGGAGGCGCACGCCGTACCACGCGCCATGGACATCGCGTTGGTTTCCGCGATCACTCCTCAACAACGGCTCGTAGCCGCCCAGCCGGAAATTGCCCTCGCGGATTCGAGGCACCAGATAGCTCGTGCTGTTGGTGACCATCACGCCGTTGCGGAAGAGACGCGTGTTGTTTTGCGAATGATCGGGGTCCCACCCCGTGAGCGTCACGGTGTAGCCATCGCTGGTGGCGCCCCGCTTGGAGAGGACGGTCATGTTGATGTCGCCGCACCGGTCATACCAGGTGTGCCGCATGCCGGCATAGATCTCGGCGCAGAAGTCGCCCGAAAAATCGTATTTTGCCCACAATGCGGCGAGCGAATCGCCATTCTCGCCGTTCATGTGGGACCAGGTGGGCTCGCACTGGAAGCGGTTGACCACCTCCCAGACGCCTCCATTGATCGTCCAGTTCTGGAGCGATTCGTTAAAGAGGGTGTCGAAGACGTTTTCACGGCGGACCAGCGATTGATGGAGCGCGGCCTCGTCAAAGCCCTCGACGCGGACGCGGCGCCCGGCGGCGGGCTGCGGGAGATGGGCGGTCGCCAGCAGGCGGGAGTCGTCGCCGAGCCAGAACACATGGTCTTCAAGCCCCACGGTGTAGAGACGGTTTGAGCCGTTGACATCGGCCTCATGAATCGGGACATTCGTGACCGCGACACGGAACTGGGGTTCGTCGCCCAACGCGGGGATGATGCCCAGAATCTGACCCTCGCGAATTTCGAGCCGGCAGACGGCATTGGATCCCGCCTCGTCGGTGGCCAGATGGATCGCGGATGGCTCGGCGGTGACGGGCATGCGGAGGCGGATGCGGCGAATCATGTCGCCGCGCAACCACGTGGCCTGTTCACGGGAGGTATGCCATTGCCCCTCGGGGGAGGCCCAATGCCGCATGAAGGGGTCCTTGACATACTGCATGTTTTTCTCAAACCGGTCCGCAAAGGCAGTCGATCGGGTCGTGTATTCCGGGAGGGTGGTCGAAACCCCGCGACCACCCGACACGGTGATCGCGCCCAGGCCTCCGAGCGGCAGGTCGGTGCGGTGGAAGAGGACCTGCCGATCGTCGGCAAAGGCTCGCAATTCGCCCGGCTGCAGGGCATCGAGCGTGAGCCGGATGTCGCGCCCGGGATTCAGGGGCCGCGTCATGCGATCCACGACGACGGCGCGGGTCCCCTCTTGACGCAGCAGGGTGAACACCCGGTTGGTGGCCGTCAACAGACAGGTGAAGTGCCAGGCGGGTGCAGCGGGCGTCCCGTTGCCGACCATCAGGCCCAGAATGACAGGCGCCTCGCTCCTCTCACACAAGAAGCGGGCGGAGAGGCGGTGCGGGGCATCGGTATCGGATCCAAAGCGCCACATCCTGTCGCCCTGGCCCCTAAAGGCTAGGCTTGCAGCGCGCGGCAGGCGGACTTCGGTGTCCGTCCCGCGCCAGGCGACATCGCCGACGATCTGTCGGGTGACGGCCGCGAAGGCCTCGGCGCCGTCAAAGGGATACTCCTCGTGCGAGGCGGCTGAAAAATCATCAAACCGCGTGCCCTCCTCCGTACACGCAATGAGGCCGTAGCGTCCCCCCGGCGGCAGATCGGGACACGGGCGGTTCACGAGCTCGATCCCGTCGACGACGATCTGCAGACGGTCGTCAAAGATCACCGCCTCGAGCTGAAGCCACTGACCCGGCGTAAGGTCCGTCTGGAACGCATGGAGCACCCTCCGCGTCAACCCGCGGGAGATCGATCCGCGCCACAATTCAATCACCAGATGCTCGCTCACGGGATCGGTGCGCGCGGTGAGCCCGTGGCAATCGCCCGCCTCGGTCGCGAGAAAGACGATGCCATTGACCCCGGAATTGTGTTGCACGGCGGCCCGCACCGAATACGAATCGCGGAACGTCTCGCCGGCGAGGATCACGGCGGAGGTGCCGGTGCCGAGGAGGCTATAGAAGTTCGGGCTGCGGACGGGCGTAGGCATGCGGCCGCCGCGAAGTTTGCCGATCTGCGAAGCGAGCCTGTTGGTCACGGCGTGCAGCGACCACGATCCCTGGATCGGATCCCACATCCCCGAAAGCTTCTCCCCCTCCGGAACCATGAAGGCGTCGTCAAAGCGGAACGAGCCCAGCCGCTGGGTGTAGCTGTCGCGCTCCTCCTCGCCGGGCAACACCGAGGCCTCGACGGCGAGGGACACGCTGTTGGTTCCGAGTTCCCTGAAACGGGCGACCGGCGCATCCGCGACATAGAGCGTCCAGGCGCGCGGCTGACGCTTGAAGACCAGCCAAACCCGGTTTGTGGTGATCGGAGGCGGTGATTGGAGAAACACGCCATCGGCCGGTCCGTCCGAGCGGGTTGCGCCGGGCGTGATCCGTATGACGTTGGTCACTCCGTCATGCGCCAGCTGCACCGCCAGACCCGCGGCCGTCCAGCGGCACAAAACGGCACCCAGCTCCTTGCGACCGGCCAGCGTGAATTGGGGCTCAAATGCGACGGCATGCGCCGATGCACCGCACAGAAAGGCGGCAAGCGCGAAGAGACACCGCGTGCTTGAAAAAAAGGGCCGCATGAAAAGCCTTCTTCTAAAAGTTGTACCCGCACTAAGGCTAGCAGAAATCATGCCACCGGTGAAATGGCCGTGCAAAGGCCCCGGCTGTGGTGCGCCGATGGTGTTGCATGCCGGGGCGCATTCAGGTTCACTCCGTCTCGTCACAATCGAGCCGCACAGGCTTCGGTTTGATCGCAGGGGTTGTGGGGGGCTCGGACCATGCGATGGCGCCATCCGCGCCGACAAAGCCTGCGGCGACCGCCAGATTGGCGCCATAAAAGTCCGCTTCGGGGGTATAGACCATCACATCGGGGATCCGGTCATAGCGATGGTTGTCGGGGAGGGCCGCGCCCCACGGAATGCCGCACTGTACCACCGCCGTGCGGTTGGTGTTGAACGGGCTTGCGGCGGTAAACCAGAGACCCTGGCCCGCGCGGGGAAAGACGCGCCCGCCGATGCGGAAGGTTTCGGCTGTGCAGGAAACACCGTTCCGCTCGAAGATGCGGCGGATCAACGGACTCGACTCGGGCTCGCCCAAGACAAAGAGATTCAGCGCGTCTGCCTCCCGGGCGATCAGGAGCGGTTCCAAGACGGCGCGGGGTTTGCCATGGGCGAAACGCAGCCATTCATCGGCGCATGCATCCAGGCGGCGCTGCGCCTCAACATCGCTCAGGCTATCGGTTCCGCCGACCAGGACAAAGGGTTGCTGCAATGCGTTCTGCAAACGGCTGCCCGTTTCGCCCGTGCGCACGCCAGACACCGAGCCGCAGGCGTTGGTGACCGTGAGGTTGCCCTCCAGCCAGGCGGTGCCGACGGCGTTTGTCAGCATCTCCAGCGGCGCGCCATGGTCACCCACTGGATCGGCAATAAAGCGGGCATTGGGGTTGTGCGGCGCGACCGTGTCAAAGATCGCCCGGCCCTGGACCCAGCTGACCAAGCTGTCATTCTGGCCATGAACCGCGAGAATGGGCGTTGTTTTCAACCGATGCACCCATGCGGAGGCGAACTGGGCATCGACCAGCCGGCGCTGCCAGGGCGGCAGATCGTCGGGCTGCAGGTTGTGCCAGACGTAGAAATCACCGCGACCGGCGAGCACCATCACCGCATTGAACCGTTCGGGATGGCGGGCGGCGATGCACCACGCGCCCAATCCGCCCATCGAATAGCCGACCAGGACGACGCGACGGGGATCGGTGCCATAACGCGCCTGCATCTCGTCCATCACCCGGAGCACATCCTGCTCGCCGATCCCCTGAAAATCGGTGTTTCCCCGCCCGAAGGGGGCCACGATGCAGGCGCCGGTCCGATCCGCGACAGGGGTCAGGTCTTCGGGGAAAAAGGGAAGGTTGAAACGGTCATAATCCGGGGAATAGCCGTGCAGATAGACCAGCAGCGGCGCGGCCTTCCCCGACGTCCAGCCCGGGGGCAGGTAGCGAACGAACGGCTGGGCCGAATCGTCAACCGGACTGACATAGGCATCGATCCGGACACCCGGGAGCGGCGCGGGAGCGGCGTTCCCGGCCAGATTGCGGAGCGCGTCGCTGATGGCGGCATTTTCCCGGGCGCTCGCGTCCGACAAGTCGCGGTAGAGGTAGGGGTAGGCGTTGCGGTCGATGCGCTCCAGCAGCTCGATCCGGGCAACATGGAGGCGGACTCGCGCCACCTCCCATGCGCGCCAGTCTGAATCGGCTCGGAGCGGCAAGGCCCCCAGCAACAGCACGCCCAGGCGCGCCGCCGCGAGGGCGGCGCGGAAACGGTTCTCGCCTGAGCGGGCCGCAGTCCTGAGGCTGCCGGTCATTGGACGACGATGGCCTTGTCCGACTCCCACAGCCCGTGGATATTGCAGTAGGCGGTGGTGCAGAGCGTGCCGGACACGGTGATCTTGACCCGCGCGACGACGCTGCCGTCGGTATGGATCGGTCCCAGATTGGGGCCGGCAGCCGACTGCCCATGCGCGCTGAATTCAAACCGCCCGATCTCATACGACACCTTGGCGCCGTCGGGGATGAAATGGAGCGCGATCCACGCGATATGATGCTCCGTCGTGTTGGGGTGCGCGATTTCCTTACCCACCACCACGGAGACATTGAACAGTTCGCCCGCTTTCACCGTTGCGGGGGCGTCAATCACCGGAACGTGCTTCTCGCTCTTCCAATCGGCCGTCTTGACCAGTTCGCCCAGCTTGTTCATGTGGATTTCTCCCTTTTTTCCGGTTGCCCCGCGCCACAAAACCAACTCGCAACGCTGACGACAACCGACGCGTGAAGTATAACACGACGGAATCGCGCGTGAAAGGGTGAAAGTCCGTTATATTTTGTGATTGTTTTTTTGCCCATATGATGGCATGTTTCTCACCCGCGAATCCCAGAGGAGACTTAACCATACTATGTCAACGAATGTAGCCGACGCGCTTGAGGGGTGGAACAGTGTCCGGAGCGCCGAATTGTATTCGGTGGCAGCCTGGGGCAATGGCTATTTCAGTGTCACGCCCGACGGCTTTGCCGCCGTTCGTCTACGGAACTCCTCCGGCGAGGTATCGGTCAAGCTCTATGACGTCGTGCAAGGGCTCACGGAGCGCGGCCTCACCTGCCCCTTGCTGCTCCGCTTTTCCGACCTGCTGGGAGACCGCATCCGCATCCTGAACGAGTCGTTTGCCAAAGCCATCGCCGACTACGGCTACAAGGGCTGTTACCGCGGCGTCTATCCGATCAAGGTCAACCAGCAGCAGCAGGCCGTCTCGGACGTGACAACCTTCGGACGCCCTTGGCATCACGGCCTCGAGGCGGGATCGAAGGCCGAGTTGTGCGCCGCGCTGGCCTTCATGCGCGACCCCGAGGCCTATATCATCTGCAACGGGTACAAGGACACCGAATTCATTGACCTGGCCCTTTCCTCGCTCAAGATGGGGCTCCAGACGATCCTTGTCCTCGAAACCCCCGGCGAGTTGGACCTGATCCGCGAACGAGCCGCCGCACTCGAAGTCCGCCCCCGCATCGGCGTACGCGTCAAGCTTTCGGCCCGCGTCGGCGGCAAGTGGGCCGAGTCGGGTGGCGACCGCTCGGTCTTCGGCCTGAGTCCCTCCCAGGTGATCGAGGTGGTCGACGCCCTCCGCAGCCACGACATGCTCGACTGCCTCGAAATGCTCCATTACCATCTCGGCTCACAGGTGCCCAACATCCGCGACATCCGAGCCTCCATCGCCGAGGCTGCCCGGTTCTACGTCGGACTGGTTGCCGAGGGTGCCCGGATGGGCATCCTCGACATCGGCGGCGGCCTGGCGATCGACTACGACGGCTCGCACACCAACTTCCCCTCATCGGCCAATTACGACATCCAGGAATATTGCGCCGATGTGGTCGAGGGGGCGATGCACGCCTGCAACGAGGCCAGCATCCCCCACCCCACCCTGATCTCCGAATCGGGGCGCGCGCTGGTCGGCTATTACTCCGTCCTGTTGATCAATGTGATCGACACCGCCCGATTCGAAGTTCCCGAACTGCCCCAGACCCTTCCCGAGGTGATACCCGAACCCTTGGCCAACCTCCTCGAGGTCGCCCGCTCGCTTCGCGCCAAGAACCTGCAGGAGTACTTCCACGACGCCGTCTTCTATCGTGACGAGATTCACTCGGCCTTCCAGCACGGCGACATCTCCCTGCGCACCCGCGCCCTCGCCGACCAGATCTTCTGGCACATCCTCACGCGCATCGCGGCGGAAGTGCGGAAGATGAAGTCTGTGCCGCAGGAATTGCGCGGTCTCGAGGCGGCGCTGGCCGACATCTATTACTGCAACTTTTCCGTGTTCCAGTCGGTGCCCGACGCCTGGGCCGTGGATCAACTCTTCCCCATCATGCCGATCCATCGCCTGCGCGAGAAACCCACACGCCTCGGATTCATCTCCGACATCACCTGCGACTGCGACGGCAAAATCGACGCCTTTATCGACCCGCACGACGTCAAATCCGCCCTCCCCCTCCACGCCGTCGCCCGCGGCGAGGAGTACCTTCTGGGCATCTTCCTCGTCGGGGCGTATCAAGAGACCCTCGGCGACCTCCACAACCTCTTTGGCGACACCAACGTCGTCTCCATCCGCGTCGACGAGGACGGCGAGATCGAATACACCCAGGAGCTTCGCGGCGATTCCGTCGGTGATGTCCTCTCCTACGTCGAATACAACCCCGGCACGCTGATGGAGCAATTCCGCGCCCTGGCCGAGGATGCGGTCAAGCAGAAGAAAATCTCGCCCGCCGACCGCCGCACCATCCTCACCGCCTACGAAAACTCGCTCCGCGGCTACACCTACTTCGAAAGCTGATGGCGGGGACTGCGTTTTTAAACCTGCTGGTGAAGGCGAAGGGAAGCGTTCTGGCGAGTCACGCACAGGTTGTGATGCGCAACCATCACCTGCACGATTAAGGGTGCACCATGTTTGACCTCTCTTCCCCGCTCTACCGCGCCGCCGCCGCCGTCGCCGCGCGCCTCCGCGAGGCGGGCTGGCAGACCGTGTTCGCAGGCGGCTGCGTGCGCGACGCGCTGCTCGGCCGGCCGATCAAGGATATCGACATCGCCACGCGCGCGCCGCCCGAGGCGGTCGAGTCACTCTTCCCCAAAACGGTGGCCGTGGGCAAATCGTTCGGCGTGATCGTCGTGATCACCGACGAAGCCCCCTTCGAGGTCGCCACCTTCCGCGCCGACGGCGCCTATGCCGACGGCCGCCGCCCCGACGCGGTCCGCTTCACCTCCGCCGCCGAAGACGCCTCGCGCCGCGATTTCACGATCAACGGCCTCTTCTACGATCCCGCCGACGGGACGGTCTCGGACTTCGTCAACGGCCGCGCCGACCTTGCCGCGCGCGTGATCCGCGCCATCGGCGATCCGGCCGCGCGCTTCCGCGAGGACCACCTCCGGCTGCTGCGCGCCGTCCGCTTCGCCGCCGTCCTCGACTTTGCCATCGAACCGGCCACCGCCGCCGCCATCCGCGCCTGCGCCCCGCTGCTCGCGTCGGTCAGCGGCGAACGGACGGGGACCGAACTCACCCGCATCCTGTGCGAGGCCCCCCGGCCGTCACGGGCGCTCGATCTGCTGCGAGAGACCGGACTCCTCGACGTCGTGCTCCCCGAGGTCGCCGCCACGCACGGCTGCCCGCAACCGCCGCAATTCCATCCCGAGGGAGACGTCTGGACGCACACCTGCCTGATGATCGACGCCCTCCCCGCGCCGCGGGATGCCGATCTGGCCTGGGCGGTTCTGCTCCACGATGTGGGCAAGCCGCCCACCCGCGAGAGCCGCCCCGATCCGGCGACGGACGGCGCCCTGCGCCACCGCTTCCCCTGCCACGCGCCGCACGGCGCCGGCGTGGCCGCCGAGATCCTCGCGCGGCTGCGCCAGCCGGCCTCGCGCGTCGCGGCCGTCTCCGGCGCGGTCCGCCGCCACATGGCCTTCGTGGATTTCGACGCCATGCGCCCCGCCACCCGGCGGCGCCTGATCGGTTCGCCCGGCTTTGACCTGCTGCTCGAACTGCACCGCCTCGATCTGACCTGCAGCACCGGCGATCTGACGACCTATGAGCACGCCCGCGCCTGCCGCGACGCCTTCGTCAACGAACCGGTCCTCCCCGAGCCGTGGATTCGCGGTCGCGACTTGATCGCCCGCGGCCACCGCCCCGGGCCGGAACTCGGCAGGCTGCTCGAACGCCTCTACGACGCCCAACTCGAGGGCGCCTATCCCGACCGCGAATCACTTCTGGCATCGGCGCCCGCCCCCTGAGGGTCATGGAGACTGGTTCTTCCGGAACATCGCGGTTAGGCGGCGGAGCCATGAACGGCCTTCCAGATCGCGCAAGACCTGTTCCTTGCCGAACTCAACACGCTTGAATCTTGCGATGTCCAGCGGCGCGCCCTCTTGCATCCGTTCCACGGCCACTCGGTTTTGCCTGGCCGGTTCGTACTGCGAATCGATCTCGAGCGCGCGGTCCAGTTCTGTCAGCGCATCGGCCCGGCGACCCAGCTTGGCCAGGCATAGCCCCAGGTTGCCATGCGTCGGCGCGTTTCGGTCATTCATGGCGGCCGACGTGCGGAAACCAGCCAGCGCCTGGTCCCACTTGCCCTGTTCCATCAGCGCATACGCGCGGTCGAAAGCCTCCTGCGATTCCAGATAGGTGTCCAGATCGGTTCTGTTCTGCTTGAAGATGGCGGCAGCGACATCCGCCAGAAACCGCTTCGCCTGAGCCACCTCCGGCTCCTTTGGATCGCTCACCTCCACAACCTTGCGATAACCCCGGATCGCGCCGGCTATATCCAACTCCTTCTGGCAGGCGACGGCCTTGTTAAAATGGGCCTCGGTAAAATACGGAAAGATAGCCGTGGCCCTATCGAACCACGTGATGGACTCCTGGTGCTCGCCCCGGATGGCATGCAGAATCCCCATGCCGAAATGAACGGTATGGTTCGCGGGATGCTCGCGGAGCAGCCGTTCCATCGCCGCCCGCGCCTGGTCGTGCTTTCCCCGCTGGGCCAGTTGAGCCGCATCGTTGACGGCGCGCTCGACCTCAGGGTTAATCTCGGCGATGAAATGGCCGTCCGGCAGGGTTGCGCGCGCATGGCGTGCGGCATCGTACCGCTGAGCCGTGATGCGATGCGCGCAGTCGCCGCATGCTTCGTCACGTTGTCCGGCGCAACAGAGCGGGCAGATCTCCGCCATGTCCCGCCGGTTGCATGGGCGCTTGGCTTTGCGGATTCCACAAATCGGACAGATGGATTTCATCTACAGAACTCCTTTTCCGAGCCTCCCCAGTAGCACTTTTTGTGTTCTGACTTCTCTCTGTTACATTGACCGCGCTGCGGGAAACCATCGGGTAGTCCGATTCGCAATCTTTACCAGGTGCAGCATGACGGGGACTTCGACAAGCACACCGACGATCGTGGCCAGCACGACCGGCGACGAAGCGCCGAAGAGCGAGATCGCCACCGCCACCGAGAGCTCAAAAAAATTGGACGCGCCGATCATGCCGCCCGGCGCCGCGACATCATGCGGCAGGCAGAGCTTCTGTCCCGCCCGCCAGCCAGTAGCCAGTGCAACACTGGCTACTGGCTGGCGGGACCGTTTCCTTTGGCGCTCGCTCAGACTTTTCGGGGGACACATCAAAGCCGCCTCAAGATCTCTGGCATCCTTAACAACCGAATCGTCGCCCTTAAGCGCCTCCCTGAGCCATTTCAACACCGGTTTCACAGCCTTGAGCGCCGCGCCCTGCGGCAACCGGAAGTACGCCCACCGTCCGTCCTTGCGTGAGTCCACAAGCCCCGCCGCGCTCAGGATGGACAAATGCTTGGAAACTGTGGACGGCGCCAGCCCCAGCACCGCGATGATCTGGCAGACGCACAGTTCGCCGGTCCGCAGCATCATCAGGATGCGCACGCGCTGAATATCGGACAGCGCCTTCGTGATTCGCAACGTCGACCGCATAGATTCATGGCGCATGACACCCCTACTCATTTCGTCACATAACGAACTATATCAGATTATCGCCGCAGCCGTCAAGCGCGCCGAGGCCCTTCAAAATCGGCCCTTAAAATTTCAGCTTTCCGTTTTCAGCTTTCAGGGGCGCATGGCAGTTCTGATGAGGTCGTTAATTCCTAATCGTAATCGTAATCGTAATCTTAATCTTAATCCCCCGCCCTTTGCCGATCCGGCTCGTAGACGGCTCCCGGCTCATGCACACGATCAGGGGATGTGCTACGGATCAATCCGACCAGCATGGAGACAATTCGAACGAGGATCTCTTTTCCCGGTTCAGCCTGCGCAAGCAGCTTCTTGACTGACCGACTCCTGATAAACAGTCGAGGCTCTTGCAAAACCCCTTCGGGGTGTTTGAAAGAGAGAAGTCAGGAGTCAGAATACAGGAGTCAGAATAGGAGAACACTTTGCCCGTGAGAGGGTTCCAATTCTGAATACTGAATTCTGGCTTCTGAATACGGCGCTTGCAGAACCGACGAAGGAGGTTTTGCAAGCGCCTCAGTCAGCTTCTCATGATCAAAACCCGTATTCATGGGTGACATTTTATGATCACATGCAGGAGCAAAGCAAGATTACGATTATGATTACGATTACGATTA
>VGWG01000009.1 GCA_016873675.1 Lentisphaerota bacterium
TGCGCATCGGAATTGCGAGCCGCTGGGCCCGGACGGCGCTGGACCGGGAGGGGCTTGCAGCTGTTCAATTCCGGCTGACCACGCTCGACCCCGGGCGGATGGTTATCGAGGATGTCCGGTGGGGGGGGCCCGAGCCAGTGGCGTCGGTGGACTGGGTTGAGCTACGGTTTTCGTATCCCGCTGTGACGCGGGGCTGGCTGGACCGCGTCCGCATCCGCGGCATCCGCACGTCGCTTAGCGTCACGGACGGCCGGGTGACATCGCCGTTGGGCGAACGGGTTTCAGCGCTGGCAGCGGCGCGCGCGGCCCGTGGCCGGGACCGCGTGACGCGCAGCGGCGCGACGTTTGACCGACTGGGCGTGGGCGAACTCTCCATCTCCGGCGCGCAGGTGGCCATTGCAGGGGGGGATGGCGAAACGGTTCTGACGGTGGCGGGGGAGTTGGGCACGACGGCGGAGCCGGGCGGTGAAAAAAATGCTGGTGCCGCGTCTGATCGGTATCGTCTGTGGGCGCGCTTGGGCGACGACGCGGGTCTCCGGGTGGTGCTCACGGGCGCGGTCGTGCCCGGAAGCGGACAGGTGTCGCTGGAGCCGAAGGTCACACTTCTGGATATCGGCGCCTGGTTCGAGCGGTTGCGACGCGTGCTGCCCGATCTGCCCGAGGCGCCCCAAGGCATTTCGATGAACAGAAGCCTGACGCTGCAGGGGAAACTGACCGGTGACGGATGGACGGATCAGGCGCGGCGTGGAAATGGGGAAGGGGAGGGGAGGATCGGATTCACGGCACAGCTCGCGCGTCGCAACGGGGAGGTTGCATTCGAGGGCGAGGCAGTCGTAACGGGGGGACTCTCCAACACAGCGTGGCAAGTCGATGTGAAGGTGCCCGAGTTCCGTATCGTTTACACCCAGGAACACCTGCGTGTTCAGACTCAGGCGGGATTGTCAATCGGGGCCCGTTACGGGGCCAACCGGCTGGCAGTGACTGGTGAAGCCTGGCTGCGGGATACGCGGGCGACCTTCGGCGAGGAGAACGGAGCCACAGGGGAGGGGGGGATTGGCAGGATTGGCGTGCGTGTCGCCCTGCCGGAATGCGACGCGGCGTCCGTATCGAATGCGGGGGTGACGGCATGGGTCGGAATCAGCAATGGCTGGCTTCAGGTTCGGGCGGACGGCACGACCGGTGTGCTGGAGGGGTTGCAGGGAGAGGTGCCGGTGACGTGGTCGGCGCGAGACGGCTTGGTTTTTCCGCCCGGAGACCGGTTGTCATGGCAACGCCTCGATGCGCAGGGGTTGTCTGTCACCAATGAGGGCTTTGCGCTGGAATCCGACGATCAGGCGCGGGTCGTCCGCCTGCGCGCGGGGATCACAGGCAGTCTGTTGAAAGGCGAGGTGACGGCGCGTTTCCCCAACGCCGATCCCCGTCAGGTGATGGTTGACGTGTCCATACCCGAAACGAATCTGGCTGCCGATGATGGTATCATGGCCCTGCTGCGCAAAAAGCTGCCGGACATCGAACTGTCGGGACGCGTGAGCGCCGAAGCCAGCCTCCGTCTTTCGGGAGACCGCCCGCGCGTGACGGGACGATTCCGGATGGCTGACGGCACGCTGCGTGGCACGTCATTCGAGGCGCGCGGCATCGCGGCGGACGTGCCACTGGAACACGATCGGGTGTTGCGGACAACCGGGCGGCCGTTTGTCTCGTTTGCTTCGGCACAAGCAGGCAACATCCGGCTGGATCAGGGGATGGTCCGTTTTCAGCTTCTGCCTGACGAGCTTTTCATTGACCGGGTGGAGGTGGCCTGCTGCTCAGGTAGCTTGAACGCTTACTCCGTGCATCTCAATCTGAAGAATCCGAGTGACGACGTCGTGGTGTATGCGGATCGGATTGACATGGGCGAGGCCCTGATGATGGCGTTTCCCATCAAGGGTCGGATTGACGGCGTTCTGTACGGACGGATTCCTATCGGAATTGATCGGGGCCGAGTCATTTTGCATCCCGGTTTTTTGTATTCGTTGCCGGGGCAGGGCGGCAAGATTGTGCTGGATGACAGCCGGCAGATGCTCGGTCTGTTGGAACGGGCTGGAATCCGCGGCGACGTGCAGGTGCCGTTGTCAAAAGCCTTGAGCGACATGGATCTGAGCGCCATCAAGATGGATCTTACACCCCGTGAAACGGGTGACGACACGCTGGGCATTCGTCTGACCGGCAAGTCGAATTTCAAGGAGTGGCCCGCGCCTGTTGATCTGCGCCTGAATTTTAACGGACCGATTGAGGAGTTGTTGAACATTGGGCTGGACATGTCGGGCCATTAAGTGTCTAATTTACGCGAACTGTATGTCCACGGGAGGCGAAGCATGAAGAAAATTCGCAGGGTGCTGTTGAGTGCGTTGCTGGGCCTGGTGGCCGCCGCGACGTTTGGCGGGTGCCTGTCGGTCAAGACCGAGCATGAGATCAAGCCGATCCACATCACGATGGATGTGAATATCAAGATGCAGAAGGAACTGGAAGATTTTCTGATTTTGGATTAACGGGCAAGTCGGAGAAGGGACGGGTGCGATGAAAAAAATGAAACGCATGTTGAGTCTGGCGGTGGCCGTGGCCATCGGGTTCGTGTGTCTGGCGCAGGCCGATACCGTGGAAGAGGCGAAGAACCGCCGCAAAGAGAGGCGCGATCAGGTGGAGCAGTTGATCCAGGCTGGCAAGGCCGAAGAGGGTTTGGACGGCTATCTGGTTGCCAAGTCCGGGGCCGACGTTGAGGGTGCAAAGCTGATCCAGGCCGAGAACGCGGATCGCAAGATCGGTTACGCGGTGATCGCCAAGGCCAATGGTAAGACGGTCGAGGAAGTCGGCAAGCAGGCGGCCGCTATTATCAAGGCCCACGCCAAAAAAGAGAAATAGAGGGACTGACGATGGATCGGGCAGAGGCTTTTCTCAAACGAATGGGATTCCTCCTAGAAACCCCTGACTTGGGGTCATTGTTGCCTGACTTCGAGCGCGAGATGGCGGCGGGACTGGCCGGGGGGGCGTCGTCGCTGCAGATGATCCCGGCCTATCTTTCGGTCGGCCAACCGGTTCCCGTCGGCCAACCGGTGATCGTGCTCGACGCCGGAGGGACCCATCTGCGCGCGGGCCTCGTGGATTTCAACGCGCACGGAATGCCGACAATCACCCGTTTCACCAAGCACCGCATGCCGGGCACCGACGGGCCGATCACCGCGCGGGCGTTTTATGACACGCTGGCCGATTGTGTTGCGCCGCTCGCCTCCGAGGCCGATACGGTCGGCTTCTGTTTCTCCTATCCGGCGGAGATCAACCCCGACTGCGACGCGCGCCTGCTGCGCTGGACCAAGCAGGTGCAGGCGCCGGAAGTGGTCGGCACGCGGGTCGGCTCCAGTCTGCGCGACTGTCTCGCTGCGCGCGGCCTGCGGCTGCGGGTGACGGTGCTCAACGACACCGTCGCGACATTGCTGGCGGGACGGAGCGTGGGCATGGAGCGCCGCTACGAGACCTACGTCGGCTTCATCCTCGGCACCGGCACCAACACCGCTTATGTGGAGCGGCATGCGGCGATCACCAAGGTCGCGGGGCTTCCGGCCGAGGGCGCCATGGCGATCAACGTCGAGTCGGGCAATTTCGCCCGCGCGCCGCGCAGCCGCTTCGACGACCTCTTCGATGCCACCACGGGAGACCCCGGCACGTCGCTCTTTGAAAAGATGATATCGGGCGCTTATCTCGGGGGGCTGGGGCTGACGATTCTGCGCGAGGCGTCCATGGCCGGCCTGTTCAGCGCCGCGGTCGCCGCGGCCATCGGCGCCACGCGGAAACTGGCAACCAAGGACCTCGACGATTTCTGCCACAACCCCTTCATCCGCTCCGGCGCGGTTGCGGCGCTGCCGCTGTCCGATGACGACAGGCGGCTGATCCTCGCGCTGTGCACGCCGATGTTCGCGCGGGCCGCCTGCTTCACGGCGGTCAACATCGCTGCGGCGGTGCTCAAGACCGGCGCCGGACGCGACCCGCTCCATCCCGTCTGCGTGACCGTGGACGGCTCGACCTACTACCGCACGCTGACCGCCTCCTTCAAATCCCGTGTGGAAGAGCACCTGCGGCGCATCCTCGGCGGACGGGGCATCGCCTATGACCTGATCCACGTAGACGAGGCGCCCGTGATCGGCGCCGCCGTCGCGGGGCTGTCGGGCGCCTGACAGTGTAGTCGGTTGGCGACAGGTGTGAGTGGGTGTGTGTGTGGGGGGGTGTCGTTATGCATACTGTCACATTGTCACCCAAATATCAGGTCGTTATACCGCTTCCGGTCCGGCGCACGATGCGCCTGCGTCCGGGACAGAAGATGCAGGTTGTTGAATACGAGGGGCGTATCGAGTTGATTCCCGACCGAGACATCGCCGATCTGCGGGGCTTTCTGAAAGGGATCAACACCGATTTCGAGAGTAATGAGGACCGGGTATGAACGGCGCTTTCGGGTTTGCGGGGGAATAGCGGCCGTGTTTCACCTTTTTTTCTGGTCGAAATGGCCAGCTTCGGGTATGTTACGGCTTGCTGGATCAAGGCTTGGAGTCGCGGTGATGAGATTCGTTGTCGAATATCGAGGCAAAGACGAGTGGATCACCCGGAGGATGTGCGGAAATGCTGAGTAGCGCATACGCTGCACCGGTCATTCGCGGCGCCGGTCGCGCCCCTTCCGGTCCGTGGGACTTTGGCGGGGAGCGCGAACCGCTGATGCACCGCATCCACGCCTATCCCGCCAAGTTTCCCGCTTTCATCACGCCCAAGGCGGTCGCGTACGCCCAGGCGCGCGGCGTCACCGTCAACCGCATCGCCGACATCTTCTGCGGTGGCGGCACCACCGCCCTGGAATCCAAGCGCCTCGGAACGCCCTTCTGGGGCTGCGACATCAACCCCGTCGCGACGCTCATCGCATGGACCAGAAAATGGTTGGCGACTCGGGCGGTCGAGTTGACAGGGAAAGAGGTGCATTATGGCTGAGGCAAAGACAATCAAGATCGAGTACAAGGACACGGACTCGTTGTTGTTCGACGACGAGAACCCCCGCCTGTCCTCCTTCGGCGAAAGCACCACGCAGGACGCGCTCTTGCGAACGCTCTGGGATGAAATGGCGGTGAGTGAGGTTGCATTGTCTATCGCCGCCAATGGCTATTTCGAGGAGGAGCCGCTCTTCGTCGTTCCGGGTGACGAGAAGAAGGCGGAGCAGAAGGGCAAGTGGGTTGTGGTCGAGGGCAACCGGCGACTGGCCGCCGTGAAGCTCCTGCGCAACGCGGAACTTCGTCGTGTAATGAAAGCCACCGATTTGCCTGCGATCACCGAAGAGCAGCGCAAGAAACTAGCTCTGTTGCCCGTGTCCGTATACCCGAACAAGAAGTCGCTGTGGGAGTACTTTGGTTTCCGCCACGTGAACGGACCGAAGGAGTGGGATTCGTTCAGCAAGGCGGCTTATATCGCCAGCGTGCGGCGTAAGTACGAAGTTCCGTTAGACGAGATCGCGCGTAAGATCGGCGATCAGCACAGCACGGTCACCCGCATCTATCGCGGTTTCGTTCTTCTCGAACAGGCCGAGAAGATGACCGATTTCCAACGCGATGATCGGATTGCGAACCGGTTCTACTTCTCCCATCTCTACACCGCCGCCGACCAAAGGGAGTTTCAGGAGTTTCTGGGAATAGATCCCGCGAGATCACTCCGCGACAACCCCGTGCCCGCCCGACACTTGCCTCAGCTTCAGGAGTTGATGGTATGGTTGTTCGGCAGCAAATCGGACAATAAGTCACCCGTAGTCGAGCAGCAGAACCCCCACCTGAAATGGCTGCGCCGGGTAATCGGCAACAGGCAAGCCCTCTACGCCCTTCGTTCCGGGATCAGCCTGCAACGATCACACGAAATCAGTCTGGGTGATGATCGCCGTTTCCAGGAGGCACTCGTCAAGGCCAAGGATGCTCTGCAGGAGGCCAAGGCTACCGTGACAACGGGATACAAGGGCGAAGCGGAGACGTTGCGGGTCATGGAGGGGCTGCTTGATCTTACTCGCAGCATAGCCGATGAGATGCGCGCGAAAGCGAGTGATGTGCGCAGGAAAACGAGGGGATGACCCATGCCCGCCAACATACCTCTGCCTTCGGAGACCGGTGATCCTATCGTGCTGGCCGATTGGCTTGAGATTCTCGCTCTTTCGGTAGATGACGGCAACGCCAGTCACGGCGACTTGCAGCGCGCGTTGAACCGCCTCGGCGTGGATGGTTTCGACAGTATCTGTACCGCCAGCATGCGCGAGTTGCATCGCCGCGTTACCGCATCGGAACGCAACTACCCTTTCACTTTCACAGGCACGTTACTCACGAAGAAGGACGACTGGCGCGAGCACTTACCCTATGTGTTCTGCCTGCTCTTGTCCTACTGTGATGAGAAGAAGAAGCGCGTCAAAGGCACGAATCACGAGTTGATGTTCGAGCAACTGTCGTGTCTCGCCGCCCGCGGCTATCTTGGCGGGGAAGTCCTGCGTTTCGGTTTCCCGAGAAAGGATTTGCCGGCCGGTTTCCACGATGCCATCTGCCAACTCTGCGGCGCGGTGAAGGAGTGGACGCCCATCACCGGCAAGACGCTGAAGCGTAAAGACGGCGGGCTGGACCTCGTGGCGTGGAAGCCGTTTCCCGATCAACAGATCGGCAAGCTTGTCCTCTTCGGGCACTGCGCTTCAGGGGCGGACTGGGACGCGAAGATCAACGAATTACAGCCAAACGACTTCTGCTCGCTTCATCTGGGTGGCGATAAGAGTCCGATTGTGAAGACCTTCTTCATGCCCCACCGCCTGGACCCCGAGCGTTTCGCGGATCGTGCGGTGTCGGCAAAGTTGTTCTTCGACCGCTGTCGGATCGCCCGCTTTGCGTCAAGCTACGACTTTGCGCAGGTCACCGAGAACGCGAGTCTCGCCTGGTGCGAGACGGTCTTACCGAGGCTTTCCGCATGAGACTCGCCCTCCACGCCATTTGCCCCTACTTTGCGATGTTTCCGGAGAGTTTTGTCCGGGAACAGGTGGAGACGTATTCGTCCCCCGGCGATTGGGTGTTCGATCCCTTTTGCGGCCGCGGCACGACGGTATTGGAGTCTTTACTGTGCGGCCGGCAGGTGGCGGGGTCCGACATCAACCCCGTCGCGGTCTGCGTATCCCGTGCCAAGGCCGAGCGTCCGACCTTGGAGGCAGTGACCGAGCGGTTGGCGAGCCTTGAGGATTTATTCAGCCGCGATAGGCCAGGGAAGGTCGAAACCGAGCGAAAGGCCTTGCCGCCATTTTTCCGGCGGGCCTTTCACCACGCCACACTGCGCGAGTTGCTGTTCCTGCGTTCCGAATTGGACTGGCGTGACAGCGTTACTGATGGGTTCATTTCGGCTTTGGTGGTCGGCTCGCTGCATGGCGAGATGGATCGGTCGAACGCCTATTTTAGCAACCAGATGCCCCGTACGATCTGCCTGAAGCCAGACTACTCGCTGCGCTACTGGAACCAGCATCGCCTCTTTCCCCGGCGACGCCACGTCTTTGACATGCTTCGGCAGAAGGCAGAACTGCGGTTAATAGACCTGCCGGGGGATTGCGGAACGGGCATGGTCAAAAACTCTGACGCCCGCCGCGCCTCTGCCGTCTTTGACAACCTTCATGGTCAGGTGAAACTGGTTGTGACTTCGCCGCCCTATCTGAATGTGACCCGCTATGAAGAGGACCAGTGGCTTCGGCTCTGGTTCTTGGGCGGCGACCCCCGCCCGACATACGGGCAGGTATCCCGCGACGACCGTCATGAAAGCGTCGAGAGCTACTGGCGCTTCATTGCCGAGTCTTGGCGCGGCCTGGCTCCACTCCTCGCCGATGGCGCCCGGCTGGTGTTGCGTCTTGGCGCCATCGGCATGTCGCAGGACGATTTGACGGTGGGTCTGCACACCACAGTCAAGGCCACTTGGCCTCGCGCCCGCCCGCTGACCGCCCCCAAACGTTCCGCCATTGTCGGCCGCCAAGCCAAGAACTTTCTGCCATCGAGCAAGGGTTGCCTCTTCGAGATGGATTATGCCTATGCCTTGTGATCACATCACGCAGAAGAACATCGAGCGTCTGCGTCACACTCCGCCAAACGGTGGCGACCGCCGCGCCTGGCCCGCCCGGCTTCGGCTGCGCTGTCATTCGGGGGACTACGAGGGCCACACGGACGTGTACGGTCGCATGGCCTGGGACGCGCCCGCCCCCACGCTCACCGGGCGCTGCCACAGTATCTCGAATGGCCGTTACGCACCTGCCGAAGAAAGAGGTTTCCGAGCGCGTTGCCGCCATTCTCGAACTCTTCCCGCAACTCCCGCCCCGACTCAAACAGATCGCCGACCACGTCTACTCCCTGAGGCTCGGCAAAGTTGCCTTCTCCGGCCCGGCCGCCGCATTGGCGGATGACAAGGCGAAGTTGAAGGAGTTGTTCTTGTAGGGCATCGTCATGTCAACCATCACGCATAGATCCACAGGCATCGTTTCCTGGCCCAAGGCCGAACGGCCGCGCGAGCGGCTGCTGGCGGGGGAGAAGTTGTCCGAGGCGGAGTTGCTGGCGATCATCCTTCGGGTGGGCCAGGGCACGTTCAAGGCGGGGGTGCGGGGGCGGAATGCGACGGATTTCGCGCGGTCACTGCTGAAGGATTTCAACGGGTTGCGGGGGCTGGACCGGGCGCATGTGCAGGATTTGTTGAAGGTGCCGGGGCTGGGGCCTGCGAAGGTGGCGCAGATCAAGGCGGCGTTCGAACTGGGAAAGAAGGTGTGCGCCGGCAAGCTGACCGCACCAGCATTCGAGTCGTCCAAGGCCATCGCCGACTATTTCCGGCCGCGCTTTACCGGCAAGGGGCAGGAGATCGTCATTGCCGTGTTCCTGAACGGCCAGAATCAGTTACTGGGCTTGAAGGACATCACGGAAGGCACGCCGACCCAGGCGACGGTGTATGTCCGACGGATCATCGAAGAAGCGCTGCACCTGCCCTCCACCGCAGCCGTTGTACTGGTGCATAACCACCCGTCCGGAAACCCGGAACCGTCAGACGGCGACGACGCCACCACGCGCGATCTACTGAAGGCGTGCAAACTGGTGCAACTGATCCTGTTGGATCATGTTATTGTCGGCGAATCCGAGCATTACAGCTACTCCGACGAGGGGCGGCTGAAGGAACTTGATAACGAATAGAAGGAGGCCACATGGCCAAGAAGAAGCAGGAACCGCAGCCATATGCCAAACCGGATCAGATCCGGATTGAAGGTAACAAGATCTTCAGTCCAGTCCGTAAGACGTGGGTGCAACTGACCCCTGAAGAACTTGTGCGTCAGGAATTCCTCTTTGTTCTAATGGAGGAATATGGTTACTCGCTGGATCAGATTGATGAAGAAACACCGGTAACCGGCCGCGGTGCCGGCCAGGCCCGCGCCGACTTCCTGATCTGGCGCACCCCCGCCGCCAAGGCCGCCCAGGAACACGCCCTTATCGTCGTGGAATGCAAGGCCGACAACGTCACGATTTCCCTCAAGGACTACACTCAGGGGGCAAACTACGCGCAGTACGAACACGCTCGGTTCTTCGTCACACACAACCACAGCGAAACTCGATACTGGAAGGTTGACGATACCCGGCGCATGCCGAATTACGACGAGATCGCCGGCATCCCGCACGCCGATGCCACAGACAAGGAAGTCACGGAGTTGCTCTCCCGGCTGAAGGTGTTCAAAGAAGACGAGTTCGCCGACCTGCTGCACCAGTGCCACAACGTCATCCGCAACCGGGAAAAGCGCGATCCGGTCGCCGCGTTCGACGAGATTGCCAAGATTCTCTTCGTGAAGGTCTTCGTCGAGCGCGAACTCAAGGCCAAACGAAAGCGCCAGAACCTTTTCAGCGTGGCCTTTCTTGAAGAGCAACTCGGCGACAACCCGCTGGAAGACCTGTTCCAGAAGACCAAGTCGCACTATCGCAATGACCGCATCTTCGAAGCCGACGAGAAACTGAACCTCAAGCCGGCCACCGGCATCGAGATCGTGCGCCTGCTGGAGAAGTACAACCTCTCGGATACCAGCGAGGACATCAAGGGCATCGCGTTCGAACGGTTTCTTGGCAAGACGTTCCGGGGCGAGATCGGCCAGTTCTTCACCCCGCGTCCGATCGTCGAGTTCATGGTGCGGATGGTCGAGCCCAAGGAAGGCGAGGTCATTTGCGATCCGGCCAGCGGGTCCGGCGGCTTTCTTATCCGATTCTTCGAACTCGTCCGGCAGCAGATCCTGGCCGACGCTGACCGGCAGTACCAGGAGTACAAGGCTGGAATCGAAGCTGACAAGAAGCTGTCCGCCGAGAAGAAGGCCACCATGCTCCGGGCCAAGTTCGACGAAATCCAGGCCACCCTCGACCACGACAGGGAGGGCTCGCGGCTCTGGACACTGGCGAACCGGTGCATCTACGGCACCGACGCCAACGACCGCATGGCACGCACCAGCAAGATGAACATGATCATGCACGGCGACGGACACGGCGGCGTTCACCACCACGACGGCTTTCTGAACGTCAACGGCATCTTCGAGGGCCGGTTTGACATTATCCTCACCAATCCGCCCTTCGGAGCCAACGTCGAGCCGTCGGACAAGATCCTCGAAGAGCAGGTCACGTTGCCGGACGAGATCGAGCGCGAATACGCCCGCGTCTATGGCGCACCCTACCGCGACGCACTGGCCCGACTGCGCGCCGCCAAGGACAAACCCATTGCGAGCCTCTTCGCCTTGCCCAAGGCCAAAGGCAACGGCCCGCTCGGCAAGATCAAGACCGAACTCCTATTCATCGAGCGCTGTCTCGACCTGCTCAAACCCGGCGGTCGTCTTGGCATCGTGCTGCCGGAAAGCGTGTTCAACAATCCGTCGCTGGCGTATGTGCGGGAGTTCTGCGAGAACCGCGCGTTCATCCGCGCCGTGGTCTCGTTGCCCCAGGACACCTTCATCTCGTCGGGCGCCTCGGTGAAGGCGTCGCTACTCTTCATGCAGCGTTTCACGCGCAAGGAGCAGGCCGATTTCGACGCCAAGATGGCCGCCGCCGACAGGGAGACCCGCGCGAAGTGCGCGCAGGAAATCGCCAAGCGCACCCAGGAACTGGAATCGGCCATCGAGAAGGCCAAACAAGAACGGGACAGCGACCGCCGCAAGGTCCTTCAAGCCGAACTGCGCGACTACCAGAGGGAGATGGAAGACCGCATCGTCCGTGAATCGCGGGCCTTGCTGAAGGAGCGCTTCCCATACCCCATCTTCCTCTACGAGGCTGAGCACGTCGGCATCACAGCCACCGGCGACACCGACCGCGTTCAGAACGAACTCGTGCCGAACGAGTTCAAGCCGACAGACGTGGACCTGACCACGCTGGAACTGTACGGCCAGTTCAAGGCCGATCCGAAACCCTTCCTCGCGGCGGGGGCAAAGGCATGATTGCACCGGTCACAGGGAAGGCGTTTGCGGTGCAGTTCCAAGACTTCCTCCGCTGGGACATTGGGTACTTCCGTTCTGTTGCTTGGAAGTGGCCGCATTCTGTCCTGAAGCCGCTTGGCACCGCGCTCATCAGGACCATAGCCGAAGTTCCCGCGTCAGAACGCAAGCCGGGCTTGCCCGTCATCGAGAAGATCTCCTTCGGCGGGGAACTGTCCCATTTCGCGCTCTCTCCGGGAGATAAGTACAAGGGAAGACTCTTCTGGGCTTCAAGCGGTGAGTTGATTTTCAGCAAGATTCGTCTGAAACAAGGATCCGTGGCAGTCGTGACGGCTGACCCACCGAGGATTGCAGTCAGTCCCGAGTATCCCGTCTACCGATTCGACACCAATGAGGTCATGCCCGCCTTCATTCTGTTGGTCTTGAGGAGCGGGGCCTTTCAGAAGTTGCTGACAGGCCTCTCGCACGGGGGATCAACCAAGACTCGAATCCACCCGCGAGAATTTGAACGACTGACTGTGCCTTTGCCGCTGAAGGCGACACAGAAGGAAATCGCGAGCTTCTGGCAGAGACATGTTGATGCCGTTGATGCGGCGCGTGAAGGGCTTCGGGAGCCTGTTCGTCTTCTCCACAACCACCTAGCTGATCTCTACCGTCGCACGTGCACGCGGGACGTGATCCATTCCCGCTTCTTCGTCCTGGAGTTCAAGGACTTGCTCGCCTGGGACGCCAAATCCGGCCGTGCCGCCAGCTTTCGGCTCGCGTGTCCGTCTTTCCGTCCGATGGGCGACTTCATCGAGGAGGCCACAGACCTATGCCGCCCCGCAGACGAGCTTCACAAGGACTGGCCGGTGTACGGCGTGAACAACAAGGAAGGCGTGTTCCTGAACTCGCACCAGAAAGGCGCGTCATTCAACGCCCCGTACAAGCGCATCCGCAAGGATTGGTTCTTCCACAACCCCACCCGCTGCAACGTCGGCTCACTCGGCATCGTCCCGGACGTGCCAGCAGACGCCATTACCAGCCCGGAATACCAAGTGTGGCGCCTGAAGACCGGCATCCCGGAACCCATGCTCCCCGGCTATGTCGCCTGTCTGATCCAGACGCCGTTCTTCCTCGATCTGGTCCAATTCAACCGCGTCGGCGCCGTGAAACAGCGCATGTACACCGAGAACCTCATGCAGGTCCGTATTCCATACCTGCCAGTACCCGAGCAACAGCGCTACGCGGACGCCCGCGAGAAGGCGCTCACCGCTCTCGCCGGTGCCAAACAACGCCTCGCCATCGCTCGCGAAGAAGTGGAAGCCATGATTCTGGGGACAAGGAAGGTGGACACGCCATGAGTCGCGGCAGACAAAAGGTCTCTTTCGAGGGTTTGTTGCAGGAGAATGTTCTGGGATCATTCAAGGTCATCCGCGGTTTTGCTGACTTGGGCGACTTGGCCGAGGTGTCGGTCCCACTCTATCACGACTTCAAAGTGCGAGACGGCTATCAACGGCAACCCACAGAACCACATATCGAAGCGATCAAGTCATTCCTGAAGAAGGGCCGTTACCGGTTCTTCCCGGAGATTGTTCTCGGTCTTTGGAGTAAGGGATCAGACGATCCGATTGTATCGTACCGGAAGCGCCGTGGTTCCACGCGTGACAGTGCATACATTGTCACCGTGAACCTGAAGAAGATCAACGCCGAACCCAAAGGCCGGATCCACCGGATTGACGGGAATCACCGCTTGGAAGCAGCGAAGCGGCTATTAGAAGAACAGAGGCGAGGCGCGACGTTCAGGGACTTTACAAAGGCGCCATTCTGTTTCGTAGTCTTGGACTCAGACAAACCAGAAGACGATGACCTCGCAGAGGCCATGCTGTTCAATCTGATCAACAGCAAGGCGAAGCGCTTAGATTCGGAGCATAGTCTGTCCGTTCTCATGCGTGATAACGGGTCGGAAGCGGACCGGTTCTCGGAAGACCCCCAACTCTATCTGACCAACTGGATGCGGGCAAAGGTTAAGGATTGGCCGCACGGGTTCTTCAGTGCAATGGGCGATGCCCCCCTCTCTCGTCTGCATTCTGCCGCAGGCGTGTTGCTCCGCCCCGGAGGCATCAAGAAGGCAACGCAGCAGGAGATGGAGACCGACGCGGACCACTTGTTCGGCCCATTATACGAACTGGCCATCACGTTGCGTTCTCAGTACGAGACATTCGTGCATTCATATGCTTTTCTTCCAGTCGCCGCGGAGGTTTACGCCCGCCACTCGACGATCGAACCGGCAAAGGGCGCGAACACCGAAGCAGAACGGCTACGCCGTGCTGAAAGATGGCTCAACGATTTCGCGCGATGGTTCGACCGGGTTGGTGGTTCTGACCTCCCCATGCTGGCCGATCCTTGCGTCCTGTGGAACGTCTTCAAGCGCGATTACGACCGCCGGGCCGGCCAGGTCTTCATCGCCATGTCCTTCCGCGAAGACCGGACACTGCATAGCGTTCGGCAGGCCATCGGCGAGGCCATCGCAGCGTTCAACCAGGGCCATCCGAACGCCAAGTTGGCACCGACACGCGTGGACGAGCAGAAGGGCCTGAGTTACGAAATCCCGGCCCGCGTGTTCGAGGAGATCGGTGCCAGCCGACTGCTGATCGCTGATCTCACCGACGAGAAGCCGAACGTCTACTGCGAGGTTGGCTACGCCATGTCCAAGGGTATCCCGTTCATCCTGACATTCCACAAGACGGCCGCTGCTCCCCTGGCTCCCTGGGACCGCACGACGGACTCCGGCAGCAAGGTCCACTTCGACCTGGCCGCGTTCCGGCGCATCGAGTACGACAACCCGATGGATCTCCGAGACAGACTGAGAGGCGAACTCGATGCGTGGCATGATCGGCCCGCGTAGGACAAGATAGTTGGCTCTTACAGAAACGGAGTGAACGCATGTCGAGTTTTGATTCCACGAAGCAGTCGCTGGGCAAGGTGCTGGACAGCATTGTCGAGGGGAAGATTCAGCTTCCGGACTTCCAGCGGGGCTGGGTGTGGGACGATACGCATATTCGGTCGCTGTTGGTCAGCATCGCCCGGTCGTTTCCCATCGGCAGCATCATGCTCCTGGAGACAGGGGGAGAGGCGAAGTTCCAGATTCGACCGATCGAGGGGGTTTCGCTGTCGCCCGGCGTAAATGCCGCTGAACAACTGATTCTGGACGGTCAGCAGCGACTGACATCCCTTACCCAGGTGCTGAAGATGGACAAGGCCGTCCAGACCAAGGACGACCAACGGCGCGAAGTTGAGCGTTTCTACTACTTCAACATTGAAAAGGCGCTACAAGGCGGCGCGTTGATCGAAGACGCCATCTTGGCGGTGGACGCCGCGAAGACACTGCGGACGAATTTCGGGCGCGATATCGTCCTCGACCTGAGCAGTCCGGAGAAGGAGTTCCAGACCTTCCATTTTCCCTGCAACCAGATTCTCAACTCGGACCGATGGGAAGAGGGTCTTATGGCCCACGACAGCAGCCGGTTCCAGCGCTATATGTCGTTCCGCAAGGATGTGCTCGGGAAGTTCCGCGAATACCTGCTGCCGATCATCGAACTGAAGAAGGAGAACAGCAAGGCGGCCGTTTGTCTCGTCTTCGAGAAGGTCAATACCGGCGGGGTGCCGCTGTCGGTCTTCGAGTTGATGACGGCCACCTACGCCGCCGATGGCTTCAACCTGCGGGATGACTGGTATGGCAATGCGGCGAAGAGCATCGCGGGGCGGAGCAAGACGTTGAAGGATCGTGCGCTTCTGAGCGAGATCGAACCCACGGACTTCCTTCAGGGCATCTCGCTTCTTTACACGATCGAACGTCACAGACAGGACGTGGCGGCCGGCAAGTCCAAGAAGGAAGCCACGGCGGTCAGCGCGAAACGAGAACACATCCTGATCATGCCACTGTCAGCCTATCAGGCATGGGCCGACCGCCTGCTGGCCGGCTTCCTGGAGGCGGACCGATTCCTACGACAAGAGGGCTTCCACAAGCGCGACTTCCTGCCGTACCGAACGCAACTTGTGCCTCTTGCGGCCACGATGGTGCATCTCGGGGAACGCTGGCTCGAACCGGCGAACAAGGACAAACTGCGGCGCTGGTTCTGGTGCGGGGTGTTCGGCGAACTCTACGGCGGCGCGGTCGAGACCCGCATCGCCCTCGATCTGCAGGATCTGCTCGCGTGGTGCGATGATGCCGGTGCGGCGGTGCCCAAGACGGTCGTGGATGCCGGCTTCCAGGTGTCCCGGTTGGACACGTTACGGACGCGGACAAGCGCGGCGTACCGGGGGCTGTACGTCCTACTCCAGCGGGAGGGCTCCCATGACTTCTTCTGGAAGGCGCGCATGATTGATCTGGACCGGGACGAGTGCAAGATCGACATCCATCACATCTTCCCCAAGGCATGGTGCAAGGCCCAGGGCATTACGCCAGCCGTCTTCAACTCCATCGTCAATAAGACGGCCATCTCATACAAAGCCAACCGCATGGTCGGCGGCAAGGCCCCCTCCGCATACCTTGAGGACATCCGCACGCACAGTCACGTCGGCATCGAAGTTCAGGAGCAGGACGCGATCCTCCGCACGCACGTCATAGACCCCGGGCTCCTGCGCACAGACGACTTCCGTGCCTTTTACGAAGCTCGCAAGAAGGCCCTTATCGGCCATGTCGAGCGCGCCATGGGCAAAGACGCCGTCGCTCACGCGCCTCAAGCCGCACCCGAGGACGAGTGGGAAGATGAGGAATCGGACGGGCAAGATGGCTGAAAGTCTGCACACCGGACAGCATCGAGGGACATGTAGACACTCGGCGGTCTTCGGGGTGGGGCGATGACAACGCTCAACCGATCCTCCCCCGAATCGCTGGCCGTCAGCGTCGGATTCGACCTGCTGGGTGAGCGGTTCGGGGACGATGTGGCGAAAGCAGTCAGTTCCGCCCTGAAGGCCAGCGCGCTGTTTCCGGGCGGCGGGGATGCGCTGGCGATCTTCCGGCACACTCTTGCGGCGTCCATCCGCGACATCGAGGAGGAGGACGACGGCGGCCCGTTGTTTCAGCGGTTTTTGCGGGATGGACCCTATGAACGCGAGGGGCCGATTCCGCCGGAGTTGCGGGGCAAACGGCTCACGGCGGAGGAGTGTGCCGAGGCGATCACGTTTGTTTACTCGTTCATGGTGAACAGCTTCAAGGGCGCGGTCACGGAATTGCTGGCGGCCGGGGCGTGTCAGCGGCTCATGCGGGACCCGCGCGTTGCCGGCAGATTGCCCGCAGGCGCGAGGTTGTACGTCGGCGACTCGGTGCTGGTTCGCCGGGCATCCGGCAGGGGTGGACTGAAGGGCGCGGACTTGCATATCCTCGCCAAGACCAATCAATGCGTGACCGTTGTCGGCGTAGTCGAGGTGAAATCCGGCCGCAAGTCGGCACAGGCGCTCACCGGACAACTCGACAAACACATCCGCCGGGCCAGGTTTGGGTTGATCGTGGGCAGTGATGAGTATCCGGCCGGGGAGGTCCGCCTGGGTGCCGGAGACGACGGGAAGATTATGCGCATCACGGTCCTGCCCAGCGAATGGCCGTTACCGCGCACGCTGCGTTTCGAGGAGCGAGGGGAGATGAAGCGCGAACTGGTGCTGGACCCGCCCGTCCCGCCGCGCAGTGAGGACGAGTTCATTCCGAAGGGCAACGGCGACTGGCATATCGTGCTGCGTTGGTCCCGCGAAGCGATTGCCGCGGCCGCCTACGAGATGACGTTCTGGTACATGGAGAAAGTGGGCGAGGCGATCTACACGCAGAAGGCCGGTGAACCGGATCCGAAGCCCAAGGACTGGGCAGAGATGACACCCGCCGAGGCGGGGCGCAATGCCATCAAGATGATGCTCTACTACGCCATCCGGCCGGATGCGATTCTGGCGGAGAAGGCCAAGGAGCAGAACAAGCCGTTGCCTCGTCCGATCGCCCGGCGCCTGAGCCGCGCCATCGCTCTGTACAACACCTACGGCTTCGGCTACGCCCTTGGCATGAACTATCGGAATTCCCAAGGCCGGCGCGAGATGCTCTGGCCGCAGGACCTCGACGAGATTGCGCTCAACGGACAGACGGCGAACGGCTGCCGGATCGCAGGAACCGGGAGGAGATGACATGAATAAGTTCTGTCAGAGTTGCGGTATGCCAATGAAGAAGGACCCCGAGGGCGGGGGGACGAGTGCGGACGGGAGCAAGAGCCCGGACTATTGCAGTTACTGCTTCCGGAATGGCGCGTTCACCTCGCCGGAGATCCGGACTGCCGCCGACATGCAGCGGTTCTGTATCGGCAAGCTGAAAGAAATGGGCATGCCCGGTTTCATGGCATGGTTGTTCACGCGCAGCATCCCGCGTCTGAAGCGGTGGAGAACAACGTGAGAGAAGACGGATTCCAATGCCGGCAGTGCGGACATTGCTGCATTGATGTGAGCGGTGCGTTTTCCGCCTGCGCGACGGATGCCGACATCGAACGCTGGGAGGCTGCGGGACGGGATGACATTCTGGCGTGGGTCGACCGGATTGAGGTCGGCGACGCGTGCGTGTACGATCTCTGGATCGATCCGAAAACGGGCGACGACGTGAGCCGATGCCCGTGGTTGCAGCCGGTCTCCGGAAGCGACCGCTATGTCTGCCGCATCCACGACATGAAGCCGGATCATTGCCAGGAATACCCCAAATCCAGGCGACATGCCGACGAGACCGGCTGTCCGGGGTTTGAAACGCCATGAAGAATCTGCTGTCCAAACTGACCGGGGAGCAAGCCCTTGACGTGTTGCAGCGCTTGGCTGCCCGGCAGGGGGACGTTGCCGATGCGATTCTGGTCGAGGCGAAGCGCGTTCTGGCCGCCGTGGATGTCGAGGAGATCGCGGATGAGGTGTTTAATCAGTTGGACGGGATCGCCGTCGAAGACTGCTGGGATAGGGCCGGGCGGCATCGGGACGGGTACACCACTCCGGAGGATGCTGCCGTACAGTTGATAGAAGAAGAGCTTCAACCGTTTGTCGCCCAGATCGAGCGTTATCATTCGATGGGGATGGCGAAGCAGGAGCGGGATTATTGCATGGGTGTCATTCTCGGAAGCTACCGCTATGAAAAGGAGTCGAAGTCAGAGTTCAAGGAGTGCATGGCGTCGCGATGCTCTCCGATGAGGTCGTTGATTCGTAAGCATAATCGTTTCTTACTCCTGAGAGCGGTGTCGCGCGGAATACCGCTTGCCACCGCAATCCAAAATGGCTGGCGCGACGTCCCGAAGCCCTTCGTCCGGGCGGCAGCGTCTGGAGTGCGGTGGCAAGCGGTATTCCGCGCGACACCGCTTTTCCCGGCTTCGCAACGAATGCAGACCCCTCGCAACGGCGTCGAGAGCCAGCATATGCAATAGTGCCTGAATATTAGATGCGTTTGCCCCGGCATGATCAGGGAGCCGTCTACGAGTCGGATCGGCGAGGGTTGGGGGGATTACGATTACGATTACGATTAAGTAACCCTCATCAGAACTGCCATGCGCCCATAATGATGATCACTTATGGGTTGATATGTGTGCCGGATTTGGTACTCTATTGATGCCATAAGAGGAGGAATCCAGATGAAATTCATGACTGCCAGAGAGTTTCGCGTGAACACAGGGGCGATGCGCCGTGACTTGGACCGTGACGAAGAAGTCGTGCTCACGGCCAGCGGGCGCCCCTTCGCAATCGTGTCCGCCGTGCATCCCGAATGTTTTGACAAAGAGTTGCGGGCGATCCGCGGGGCGCGGGCAAAGGTGGCCCTGGAACGGCTTCGCGAGCGCGCGGCTCTGGCCGGAACAGCAGACATGTCCATGGCGGAGATTGATGCGATTATAGCGGACACCCGCCGCGCCAAGGTTAAGGCATGAAGGTCGTGCTCGACACCAACGTGCTTGTTTCCGGAATGATGACGACGGGAGGAACCTGCGCCCTCATTCTGGATCTGCTGAGTGAGAGCCGACTCGTCGCGGCACTTGACAGCAGACTGATGGCCGAGTACCGGCGCGTATGTGCGGAACCACGGTTGCATCTTAATGCCGAGGCCGTCCGGGATTTTCTGCATTTTTTGAACGATTGCGCCGAGGCGGTCACCGCAATGCCTCTGGACGTTATCCTGCCCGACCCGGATGATCTCCCCTTCCTGGAAGTGGCGACGGAGGCGCAGGCGGTTCTGGTCACGGGGAACAAAAAACACTTTCCACAAAAGGCTGTGGGTGCGGTCCGGGTTGTCAGCCCCCGAGAATTCATGGACATGCTGCGTGTGCAGCCACGGTGTCAAAGGTAAACGGGGGAGCGAATGCCGATGGCAGCAGAAGCCCGGACGGTTGTTTACGTGAAGCATCCCGCAGTTGAAACGGTGGAGAGAGACGTGAGAGAAGACGGCTTTCAGTGCCGGATCATTGCCGGGAATACCCCAAATCCAGGCAGCACGCCGATGAGACCGGCTGTCCGGGGTTTGAAACGACATGAAGAACTAGCCGTACATTGATAGAAGAGGCGCTTCAGCCGTTTGTCGCCCAGATCGAGCGTTATCATTCGATGGGGCTGGCGAAGCAGGAGCGGGATTATTGCATGGGGGTCATTCTCGGAAGCTACCGCTATGAAAAGGAGTCGCGCCCCCACTCCTGTCCGCATAAACTGCCTCTTTTGTTACCCGGCGGTTCATGGTATTATGGCGCCCATGAAAACGTGGACCACGAAGAAGATCCGCGAAGCGAAGGGGGCTGGCACCCGGCTGGCGTGCCTCACCGCCTACGATTTCACGACGGCGCGCATCATGGACGGCGCGGGCATCCCGCTGATCCTCGTCGGTGACTCGCTCGGCATGACCATGCTGGGCCATGCCAACACGCTGCCGGTGACCCTCGACGACATGATCCACCACACGGCGGCCGTTGCGCGCGGCGTGGCGCATGCGCTGGTCGTCGCCGACATGCCGTTTATGACCTATCAGGTTTCTGACGAGCAGGCGCTGACCAATGCGGGGCGGTTGTTGCAGGAGGGCGGCGCCGACGCTGTCAAGATCGAGGGGGGAGGCAGCCGGGTCTCCCGTATCGCCCGCCTGACCGAGTGCGGCATCCCCGTTTTGGCGCACATCGGCTTGACGCCCCAGTCGGTCAACCAGGTGGGCGGCTTCCGACTTCAGGGCAAGAGCGCCGATGACGGCCGTCGCCTGCTCGACGATGCGGTGGCCCTGGCCGAGGCGGGCGCATTCGCGATCGTGCTGGAGTGCATTCCCGCGCCGCTCGCCCGGGTCATTACCGAAGCAGTTCCGGTCCCCACCATCGGCATCGGGGCCGGGCCCTTCTGCGACGGACAGATTCTGGTTTATCACGACATGCTCGGCCTGAATGAGGCGTTTCAGCCGACCTTTGTCAAGCGCTATGCGACGCTGGCCGACACCATGCGGCAGGCTTTCTCGGCCTATGCGGAGGAGGTCGCGTCCGGCGTGTTTCCATCCGCTGCGCAGAGTTTCGGGACGCCAACAGACAAGGGACCGGCGACATGAGCGAGAGTCATTACGATTTTGCGGCGATTGAAGCGAAGTGGCAGGCGTATTGGGAGCAGCACAAGACCTTCAAGACGGAGGATTTTGTCCCCGGAAAGCCCAAGTATTATGTGCTCGACATGTTTCCGTATCCCAGCGGCGCGGGGCTGCATGTTGGCCATCCCGAAGGCTATACCGCGACCGACATTCTCTGCCGCTACAAGCGGATGCGCGGATTCAACGTGTTGCATCCCATGGGCTGGGACGCCTTTGGACTCCCCGCCGAACAATATGCGGTTGAGACCGGAACCCATCCGGCGATTACCACCGAACGGAACATCACGCATTTCCGCAAGCAGATCAAGGCGCTGGGCTTCAGTTACGACTGGGATCGCGAGGTCAACACCACCGATCCGGGCTATTACAAGTGGACGCAGTGGATCTTCGAGCAATTGCATAAGAAGGGGCTGGCCTACAGGGCCGAAGTCGCGGTCAACTGGTGTCCGGCGCTGGGCACGGTTTTGGCCAACGAAGAGGTGATTGATGGCCGCAGCGAGCGGGGCAACCACCCGGTGGTGCGGCGTCCGATGTGCCAGTGGATGCTGCGCATCACCGATTACGCCGAGCGGCTCCTCAACGACCTGGAGACCCTCGACTGGTCCGAGGGGATCAAGGAGATGCAGCGCAACTGGATCGGCAAGTCGGTCGGCGCGGAGGTGGATTTCATCATCGCCGGATCGGACCTGCGGGTGACGGTCTACACGACCCGCCCCGACACCCTCTTCGGCGCGACCTATCTGGTGCTGGCCCCGGAGCATCCGGGCGTGGCGGCGGTCACCGCCGCGGCGCAGCGCGCGGCGGTGCAGGCCTATCAGGAGGCGGCGTCGCGCAAGAGCGATCTCGACCGGACCGAGCTGAACCCCGGCAAGACCGGCGTCTTCACTGGCGGCTACGCCATCAATCCGGTCACCGGCGAGAAGCTGCCGGTCTGGGTCGCCGACTACGTGCTGATCAGCTACGGCACCGGCGCGATCATGGCCGTGCCGGCGCACGACACCCGCGATTTCGAGTTCGCGCAGACCTTCAACCTCCCCGTCCGCTGCATCATCGCGCCGGACGCGGCGGCGGCGGCCGCGGCCGGCGCGGATGTGGCGGCCGTGCTCGACGGCCGCGCCTGCTGGACCGGCAACGGCCGGATGATCCATTCCGCCAACGACCAGGGGCTCGACATCAACGGCCTGGAGGTGGCCGACTCCAAACGCCGCACCACCGACTGGCTGGCCGCGCGGGGCATCGGCCGCGAGGCCGTGAAGTACAAGCTGCGCGACTGGCTCTTCAGCCGCCAGCGCTACTGGGGCGAGCCGTTCCCGGTGATCCACATGGACGACGGCTCCATCCGTCTGGTGGACGAGGCCGACCTGCCGCTGACCCTCCCCGAACTCGCCGACTTCAAGCCGACAGGCACAGGCGAACCGCCGCTGTCCAAAGCCGGCGATTGGCTGGCGTACAGCGATCCCAAGACCGGCCAGCGCGGCCGCCGCGAGACCAACACCATGCCGCAATGGGCGGGGTCGTGCTGGTACTACCTCCGCTACATTGACCCGCGCAATCCGGATGCTCTGGTTGATCCCGCCAAGGAGAAGTACTGGATGCCGGTGGACCTCTACGTCGGCGGCGCCGAGCATGCGGTGTTGCACCTGCTGTACGCCCGCTTCTGGCACAAGGTCCTCTTCGACCTCGGCTACGTGTCGACCTCCGAGCCCTTCCAGCGGCTGGTCAACCAGGGGATGATCCTGGGGCTCTCCTACAAGGATCAGCGCGGCGCGCTGGTCGCCATGGATCACGTGAGCCACACGCCCGAGGGCCCGGTGCACGCGGAGACGGGCGAGAAGCTCGTCGAATTCGCCGCCAAGATGTCCAAATCGCTGAAGAACGTGGTCAACCCCGATGACGTGATCGGCGAATACGGCGCCGACAGCATGCGGCTCTACGAGATGTTCATGGGTCCGCTCGAGGCGGTGAAGCCGTGGAACACGCAGGGCGTCGAGGGCGTCTACCGCTTTCTCAAGCGCTCGCATCGGATGATCACCGCGCAGCCGCTCACCGACGCGCCGATGGATCGGGAACACCTGCGGATGCTGCACGCGACGATCAAGAAGGTGACCGGCGATCTTGAAACGCTGGGTTTCAACACGGCCATCAGCCAGTTGATGATCTGCCTCAACGCCTTCTCGGGGGAGCGCAAGCCGCTGCCGCGGGCCGCCGCCGAGGCCTTCGTGCTGCTGCTCTCGCCGTTTGCGCCGCACCTCGGCGAAGAGCTCTGGGAATCGCTGGGACACACGCAGAGCCTGGCGTACGAGCCGTGGCCGACCGTCGACGAAACGGTTCTCACCGTCACCGAAGTTGAGGTGCTGGCGCAGGTGCAAGGCAAGCCCAAGGCCCGCATCCTGATGCCCGCCGACGCCGACGAGGCGACCCAGAAGGCACTCGCCCTCGGGCATCCCGACGTCATCACCGCCCTCGCCGGACGCCCCGTGCGCAAGGTGATTTGCGTGCCGGGACGGCTGGTCAACATCGTGGGATGAGCTTCGATCAGGATCGGATCGCTGACCAGAGCCAGCAGAGGCCCAAGTGGCGCACGACGCTCATCGGTGTCAGGGGGGGCCTGCCGGCAGTTCCCGCCAGCGGGAGACGGTCAGGCTCTGTTCGCCCGTGCCACTGGAGAACCCCGTGACCCCCATCCAGGGCGCATAGGTGAACGAGAACCATTCGCAATTATGGATGTATTGCGCCACTTCGATGCCCAGGATCGAGACCGCATTGTAAGGATCGGTCTGGTGGATGTGGCATTCGGCGAGCGTGTAGACGATCCCCTTGATGTTGACCGGACCGCCGTTGCCATCGGTGTGATCCTTGTCCGTGATGTCGATCTTGCCCGTGGCCGCGATTGCCGGCGTTGAGGCCCCGGCATACAGCTCCAGCGGGGCCTTGACGGTCACGCTCCCCTCCACCACCAGGCCCCCGTAGATCACGAGCAGCGCGTTGCAATCGGCGGTGAGCGCAACACTCCCCTTGACATAGAAGATCGTGTTGCTGCTTCCCGTCGCGCCGATGGTCGTTCGGCTCACGATGCCCGTCTTCGTTCCGGTTGGCGCTGAATATGTCTTCCTCAGCCAGATCTTGTTGTTCGAGTTGGTGGGCAAGGGCGCCGGAAAACCATAGGGCGCCGGATTTGTGGCCGGATACTTGACGATGGTCGCCTTGGTTGAATTCGTCAGATAGGCCGTGAATGCCGCAGCCGTCGGAAAAAAGGTGCCGCTGGCGACGGCCGAGTTCGATGCCGCCGCGAAATCGAACACGGGAAACGGGATGGGCTCGGGCACGGGTTTGCCGTGATTCGGGGCGTAAAAGGGCGATCCGGGCGTGCCATCGAGCATTTCGCCGGTATACCTGGTCGGCCCGATCTCTTTGTTTTTATCATCGAGCCCGGTGGGCTGGGTCGCGAACAAGATCTGACCGCACGCCGTGCAATCCCCGCTGAGTGTGAGGCCGCGATGAATGGTGAGATCCTCGTTCGACCAGATATCGCTGGTGATGGTTAGCCCGTAATTCTTTTTCATGTGGTTGTGAAAACCGACCTTTTGCCCGAACAGCGCGTAATCCAACGCCTTCGGGCGGGCAGTCGCGATGTGGACCTGAAGTTTGCGGTAGGTATAGCCGCCCCCAAACGGCTTCCGCCCCGTCGCGGTGACGATCATGCCGCTCGACAGGATGTCCGTGAACGCGATGAAATACTCGGCGCTCGTCGAGGGAAGCGCGGTCCATCCATTGGTGGTGAACGTCGACCAATCGTCCACCGACTGCGCCATGAAGATGGCTCGGCTCATGCCCGCCTCGGCGGCCTGAAAGGCCTCCGTGCTGGCGACCGTGCGCCGCGTCTGCCACGTCAGCGCCGAGAGGAAGCCCATCAGCGCGGTCGCCGTGCCGATCACGACCAACGCGACGATCATGTAGACAATCATTCCGAAGCCGCCGCATTGCTTTGTTTTCAACGTTGCCTCCTGCCGGGGGTGTGCTGATTTGCCTGTTGGCATTCCGTTCCCTGTCATCACTTCTGCTTGACCGGATAAATGTCTTCGCCGCCCAACTTCGCCGTTACTTTCACGTTTGCTCCGGGATTGGCCTGTTTTTTCTCGTCATACTTCCATTTGTCCTTCTTGCTGTCGTAATCCATGCTCCCGTAGCCGACCAGCGTCAGGGTATTCGCGCCTTTTCCAGAGGCCGTCGCCTCCACCGTGAGTTTCTGGTCCTTTTTGTTATACTCCGCCTTCAGGATGTCGACCACGCCATCGTCTCCGTCGCCGAAACTCGGGTCGTCTTCCGGAGCGACGCCGGCTGTGTCGGTGGGCTCATCGTTTGAGATGATGCCGTACACCAAAGTTTCCAGGCTTCGGGTGTAGGTCTTGCCCATGTCCACCCAGACGATCTCGGCGCGCACCCGCATGGCGTCGTTCGTGTCGCGGTCCGCATCGGCGCCGCCCAGGCCATCCACCGGATCATCCACCGAAGCGGCATAGGTGGTCATGGTCGCCAGGATATGGCCGTTCGTGCTGACCGTTCCGGAGTCGGCCAACACGATCCGGCTGACGAGCAGGACATCGTTGGTGGCGTCGTACACATCGTTCGTCTTGGTCACAGTGCGGTTCATGTACGCCACGCCGGTCCCTGGCTGGGATCCGATGCGGTAGTAGTCCATCCCACGGATGTTTTCAATCTGCTGCTGAAGCTGATTATTGGCAGCCCGGATGTTATTGTTCACCCGCACGCTTCTGATCACCATGCTGGTCGTGCGAAAAATCCCCGCCGAAATCAGTGACAGCAAGACGACCACCACCATCGCCTCCACCAGGGTGAAACCGGTCGTTCTTGATCGCGGGGAACCTTGCGTGGTCATGATGCACCTCCTAGTAGTACTTGCCCAAGGGCTGCCAATTGCGTGGCGACATCGTGCCTTGATACACGATGACCGATTCCACATCGCGAATGGCGCTCATCTTCACCAACTTGAGCCCCAGGTGGATGGTTGCGATCTTGGAGTACTCCACCACATCGAGCACCCCGTTGGCGTTGACGTCCAGTTCGGTCTCGGAAACATAGCCATCCTTGGGACTCTTGTCCAATGCAGGATCCCGTCCGGCATAACAAAAAGGCCGATACACGTAGCGGCCGTCCAGAGACGTCCAGGGAGCCACCACGTTCCGGCACAACACGGTCGAGTTCCAGGAGACGGATGAAGCCAGATTCGTTCCCGGCTTGGAGACTTCAACGAGTTCCCACAAGGGCGTCTCCATCGTCCCGTCGTCATTCATGTCGACACGATCCTGGATGCCGTCGCCATTCGCATCCATCACCCGAAGGCCCCACCCCTTGAGGCGATCACCGACGCCGTCGCCGTTGATGTCCTGCAGAATCACGAGCGCGTTGGTGAGCCCAGTGGAGGCGTAACGCACCTTCACCAGATCCACCATCTCCTCCCGCACGGCGCGTATGATCTGCTCCAGCGCCGTGCCGCCTTCCATCAAAAGCTCCGACTTGACGGTCACTTTTGATTCGATCGTCCGCCACGCCCCGAACAGGCTAAAGAACATGAGGCCCGCCACCGATGACACAAACACCGAACACACGAGCTCGGTCAGGGAGAATCCCGAACGAGCCCTGCGCGCACTGCCCAGACATCGCTTGCCGACCGGCACAGGTCCGCATGCCTTTGAACAAAATGGCTTCACGTTGCAGAGGATGCCAAAAAAATCACGTTCTGTCAACGTTTTCTATCTATGCGGCCGATCCCAAGATCGTTTTCAGATCTGCGGAGGCGGTGGTGATCGGGGTGAGCTTGAACGTCTCGACGAGGACGTTGAGGACGGTCGGCGAGAGGAATGCGGGCAGGCTCGGCCCGATGCGGATGTTTGTGATCCCGAGCGCCAGCAGCGTGAGGAGGATGCAGACCGCCTTTTGCTCGTACCAGGAGAGGACGAGCGTGAGCGGCAGGTCATTGACGCCACAGTTGAAGACCTTGGCCAGCGTCACGGCGACCTGGATCGCCGAGTAGGCGTCGTTGCATTGCCCCATGTCGAGCAGGCGCGGAATGCCGCCGATGTCGCCCAGCTTGGCCTGCAGGTGGTTGAAGCGGTATTTGCCGCAGGCGAGGGTGAGAATCAGCGTGTCCTTCGGCGCCTGCTCCACAAACTCCGTGTAGTAGTCGCGTCCAAGCTTGGCGCCGTCGCACCCGCCCACGAGGAAGATGTGCTTCACCGCGCCCGACTTGACCGCAGCGACGACCTTGTCGGCCACCGAGAGGACGGCGTTGCGCATGAAGCCGGTGAGCAGCGGCTCGCCCGCCTGCGGCTGGGTCCAGCCGCCGAGCTTCACGGCGTGCGCGATCACGGCGGAGAAGTCCTTGTGCCCGGCCGCGTCGGCCGCGATGTGCGTGACGCCCGGCCAGCCGACCTCGGCCGTGGTGTAGAGGTTGCCTGCGTAGGTGGGCTTGGGCGGCATGATGCAGTTGGTGGTGAAGAGGACAACACCGGGGAGGTTGTCGAACTCCTTCTGCTGATTCTGCCACGCAGTGCCGAAGTTGCCCTTGAGCTGCGGGTATTTCTTCAGCCCGGGATAGGCATGTGCGGGGAGCATCTCGCCGTGAGTATAGACGTTGACGCCCTTCCCGGCGGTCTGCTCCAGCAGCATCTTGAGGTCGTGCAGGTCATGGCCGGTCACGATGATGAACGGTCCCTTCTCGCGGGTCGTCGGCACGGGCGTCGGCACGGGATGGCCGTAGGTTTCGGTGTTGCCCGCGTCGAGCAGCCCCATGCAGGTCAGATTGACCTTGCCGAACTCGAGAATCAGCCCCAGCCACTCCGAGACGCTGTGGTCATCGCCCAGCGCCTTCATCCCCTTGCGGAACCAGCCGGAGACCTCGGGATCGGTCTTGCCGAGGACGCGGGCGTGGTGGGCATAGGCGGCCATGCCGCGCAGGCCGAAGAGGAGGGTGGAGCGCAGGGAGACGATGTCCGTGTCGCCGTGGAACAGCTCCTCCGGCTTGAAGGCCGGGGCGCCGCCGGCCTTGGCGATGGCCGCGCGGATGCGGTCGCGCATGGCGGTCAGGGGCGCGGCGTCGAAGTTGACGTTGGTGACGGTCATGAACAGGGCGTCCATGAAGAGCGCCTCGCAGGAGGCGCAGGGGGGCTTGCCGTCCAGGGCGCGCGCCAGCGTGATCAGCCCGGCGGTGATCTCGTCCTGAATGCCGGCGATCTCGGGCTTCTTGCCGCAGACGCCGACGCGGGTGCAGCCTTTGCCGCCCGCCGTTTGCTCGCATTGGAAACAGAACATGTCGCTCATGGTGTGAACCTCCTTGTGTGGTGTGTGTGGTGTTGAAAAAATCAGCCGGCGAAAAAAACGGGACCTACTCCTCCAGGATCGCGCCGTCCGTGCCGATCGTGACGACATGCCAGGGGATCAGCTTGCCGCTATTGACCAGCGCCTGCTTGGCGGCGTTGGCGATGCCGGCGCAGCAGGGCACCTCCATGCGCAGGATGGTGAGGCTGCGGATGTCGTTGTTCTGCAGGATGGCGGTGAGCTTCTCGGAATAGTCGCCGGCATCCAGCTTGGGGCAGCCGATCAGCGTGACCTTGCCGGCCATGAAGCGCCGGTGGATGTCGGGATAGGCGAAGGCGGTGCAATCTGCGGCGATGAGCAGCGCGGCGTTCTGCAGGTACGGCGCGTTCGGTGGCACCAGCTTGATCTGCACCGGCCAGTTCGTCAGGCGGGATTCGAGCGTGGCGGCCATGGCGGCCGGTGATACCTCGGGGGGGGCGGCTTTGGGACGGGAGATGGACTTCGCCAGCGTTCCGGGGCAGCCGCAGGGCAGCGGCGGCGGGGTGGGGGAGGCCTGTTTGGCCGCCACGGCGGCCTCGTCAAACGGCGCCGCCTCACGTTCGACGATGTGGATCGCGTCCGCCGGACACGCGGGAAGGCAGGCGCCGAGACCGTCGCAGTAGCTGTCCGAGACGAGCTTCGCCTTGCCATTCACAAGCTGCAGGGCTCCTTCGTGGCAGGCATCGATACACAGGCCACACCCGGTGCAGGCGGCTTCGTCAATGGTGATGATCTTTCGTTTCATAATTTCTCCTGGGTTGTTGCATTGACAATGTCGGCCAGCGTGGTGCGCGCCAGCAGGGAGGCGAACTGGTTGTGAATAGCCGCGAGCGCGCGGCCCAGTACGCAGCCTTCGCCGGGGCACACCGAAAGGGGGAGGAGGCAGGCGACGTCCTGCGCGATCGCCCCGTCGACAGCCTCATAGACGGCGCGAAGGGTCGTCTGATCGGGACGGGCCGCGAGGCGTATGCCGCCTGAGGGACCGCGCTGTGATTGGATGATGCGCGCCCGGGCGAGATCCTGCATGACTTTGGCCAGATGAGACTGCGAACAAGCCAAGGCGGCGCAGATTTCGCGGGTGGCGTGATAGCGACCGGTGTCACGCGCCAGCCAGATACAGGCATGCAGGGCGATGGATGCCGCTTCTGAAATTCTGATTGGAGTACCCATAAAACCAGCCCCTTTGTGAGTTCGGGAATAAAAGTACCAGAATACCTGAATAGTGTCAATAGGGTTAGATAGAATATTTTTTCAACCCGTTTGCGTATTGATTGCGTATTGATTGACTGGACAAACGACGCGTGCGGGAGTAATATCCCCCTTCTTTTTTTGCCGTCACCGCCACACGGGTCAGCGGCTTCGTGGGACGCGCGCATTCCGGTGGCAGAGGATTTCAGTCGTGAATAGTCTGTCTGGTTTGCGTGCCTGGGTGGCTGTGCGGTTTCGACCGGCATCGATGGATCTTTTTACTCGTCCGTATTCGTTTTCGGACGTGCTTCACGATCTGGTTGCCGGACTGATCGTCGGGGTGGTGGCGTTGCCGTTGGCGATCGCCTTCGGGATTGCGTCGGGGGTGTCGCCCACGCAGGGGCTGGCCACGGCCGTGATTGCGGGCTTTCTGATTTCCGCGTTTAGCGGCAGCCGGGTGCAGATCGGCGGCCCCACCGGCGCGTTCATCGTGATTATTTACGGGATTGTGGCGCAGCATGGGTACGACGGGTTGGCGGTGGCGACGCTGATGGCCGGCGTGATGCTGATCATCATGGGGTTTGCAGGCTGTGGGTCGGTCATCAAATACATTCCCTATCCGGTGACGGTGGGGTTCACGACCGGGATTGCGCTGATCATCTTTGCCGGTCAGATCAAAGACCTGTTGGGGCTGCACATGGACAAGGTTCCCGCCGACTTCATTGAAAAGATGCTGGCATACGGCCGTCACCTCGGCACGGTGAATCCGCTGGCGGTGGGGATCGGGGCGGTGACCGTTCTGATCGTGCTGCATTGGAAGCGGGTGACGCAGCGTGTTCCGGGTTCGCTGGTGGCGATCTTGGTCACGACCGCTGCGGTGCAGGCGGCGTGGGCGTGGGGGTTGGATTTCGAGATGGAAACGATCGGTCAGCGTTTTCCGGCGGTCGCCGAAGGGATGCGTATTCAGGCGCCGCGCGTGCCGCGGGTAAGCTTGGAGACGTTCCGCACGCTGTTTTCCCCGGCCATTTCGATCGCCCTGCTTGCGGGGATCGAGTCGCTGCTCTCCGCCGTGGTGGCCGACGGCATGACGGGGCAGCGCCATCACTCCAACACGGAGTTGATTGGCCAGGGGCTGGCCAATGTGGTGTCGCCGCTGTTCGGCGGCATTCCGGCGACCGGCGCGATCGCTCGCACCGCGACTAACATCAAGAACGGCGGGCGCTCCTCGCTCTCCGGGATTGTCCATGCGGTCGTATTGCTTTTGATCATGCTCTGTCTTGGACGCTGGGCCGCCATGATTCCGATGGCGACCTTGGGCGGCATCGTGGCCGTGGTGGCGTGGAACATGAGCGAGTTGCACCTGTTCCGGAGGATGTTCCGCAGCACCCGGAGCGACGCGCTGGTCATGATGGCGACGTTTCTGCTGACGGTCCTGATCGATTTGACGGTGGCGATCCAGATCGGAATGATTCTGGCCGCATTCCTGTTCATCCGGCGGATGGCGGAGGCCACGCAGGCGGGCTACCTGACGCGCCTGCTCGGCGACCCGGCGGACGCGGGGAACGGCGCTCCGGACGCCTCGCGGCGGCAGGTCCCGAAGGGGTGCGACGTGTTTGAGATCAACGGGCCGATGTTCTTCGGCGCGGCCGACAAATGCCGCGACGCGATTGATCTGATCAGTCGCAGGCCGCAGGTTCTGATTTTCCACATGCGGCATGTCCTGGCGCTGGACGCCACGGCACTGAACATTTTGGACGACGTATTCCGGCAGTGTGAAAAACGGGGAACGCGGCTCATCCTCGCGGGCGTTCACAGTCAGCCGCTGGTGCTGATGACGCGCTCCGGCTTTCTGGACCGCGTGGGGCAGGACAATGTCTTTGGCGACATTGACGACGCCTTGAACCGCGCGCGGGAGCGCCTCACGCGATAAACGCGCGGATGCGGTTGGCTTCGGTAATCAGGGCGCGGATGCGGTCGGAGTCGCCGTCGGTGATGGCGTGGGTGATGGCGTCCAGATGTGCCCGGAAGGCGGCGATAGCGCCGAGCAGATGCGTGCGATTTTGGCTGAGTATTGGATACCACATGGCGGGGCCGCTCTTGGCGAGGCGCGCCGTCGAGGTGAAGCCGCCGGCGGCGAGGGAGAAACGGACCTGGGCGTCGTGTTCGGGATTGAGGGCGGCCAGGGCGAGGGCATACGCGAGGACATGCGGGAGGTGGGAGACGTAGGCGGCATGCAGGTCATGGCACGCGGCATCCAGGCACAGGAGGCGCATGCCAAGGCCGACGGTGAAGAGGCGCTCGGCGGTCGCGAGAGCATCGGGCGCGCTGTCGGACGTGTCGCACAGAATGGCGGCGCGCCCGGCGAAGAGGGTCTCGCGCGAAGCGGCGGGACCGCTATCCTCCGTGCCGGCCATCGGGTGCGCGGCGACAAACCGCGCGCGGCGGGGATGGCCTCGAACGGCGTCGACGATCAGCTGCTTGGTCGATCCCAGGTCAACGACCGTCTGCCGGTCGCTGATGCGGTCGAGGACCCCGGGCAGGATGCGGAAGATGGCGTCCACAGGCACGGCGAGAATGATGAGGTCGGCCGCCGTCACGGCCTCGGCCAGCGGGAGCGCCCGGTCAACGAGGCCCAGTTCCAAGGCGGTGCGAAGGTTTCCGGGATCGCTGTCCACCCCGAGGCGGGAAGTCGCCAGCCCGGTCCGGGCGAGGTCGCGGGCCACCGATCCGCCGATAAGTCCGAGTCCGACAATGGCAATGATCATGTTCGGTCCTCTTCGTTGAATGCGGCACCCGTTCTCACGGGATGATCGCCTGTTTCAGGGGTTCGATCCGGCGCAGTTCGGCGAGCCAGCCGCTGAGTTCGGGGTCGGAAGCGGCATTCGTCGGCGAGTCCGGATTATTCGCAGTCCACTCCTTCATCCGCGCCTCGGCCTGACTGAGTTCCGAATTCAGGCGGACTTGCTCAAACTTCATCCGCTTGAGCTGGTCGAGCATTTCGGATCGCGCCGGTCCTGTGGCATCCTTGAACGTGGCGGACATCTTTTTGGCGCGGAGGACGAATTCGTTGACCGCGTCGGTGGCGCGGACGTAGGCGGCGGCATGGGGGTTCGCCGCCGTGATCGCCTGCTGTATCGCCGCCGTGCGCGCGTCGATGCGTTCCTTCAGGGCATAGTAGTGGCGAAGCAGTCCCAGAGTATCGGCGGACACAGTGGTAAACGGACCCTCGAATACAACCAGGTTGGCAACGCCGATAAGGACCGGTCCTTTCCACTGCCCGTCCTGATCGATCGTGCAAACCGCGACATCACCGTCCGAGGATGTCGTGGTTTTGATCACTTCGCCGAACGTACCGGCGGGAAGCATACCGAGGTTTTTGCCTCCCGTCGAGTAGTGGACAGCGCGCTGGATCAAAATAGCCCACGAGCTCGCGTTGGTACTGGAGGCAGGAGGCTGATAGGGGGGAATGACTGGCGGCGGTTCGATAATCGGCGCCTCCGGCGGGGCGTTAATCGGGGCGTCATCCCCTTCGATCGATCGTGTCCCGTTGCCTGGCGACGAATCATCGGGGTCGGCGGACGAGGCGTCTGTCACCGGCGACATGCGTGCGAAAGCCACGCTGGAGGGCGTGAGATCGTCAACGGACGGCCCGGTGATGGCGAACGCGGGGTTCGTCAGGCGGGGAAGCTTGGCGGCGATCATGGGCGTCCCATAATAAACCGTTGCCGTGCCGATCCCTGCGGTGAGCAGATATGTGGTTAGGAAGCGTTTCATCGGTTGAGATGCTCGCGGATGATGTTCAACATGCGGCGGATGGGTTCGGCGGCGCCCCACAGGAGCTGGTCGCCGACCGTGAACGCGGCGATGTATTCAGGCCCCATCTTCATTTTGTGCAGGCGGCCAATGGGGACGGTCAGGGTGCCCGACACGGCGGCGGGGGTGAGATCGCGCAGGGTTGACGCCTTGTCATTGGGCACCACGCGGACCCAGTCGTTCGCGCCGGCCAGCAGCGACTCGACGTGCTCGACCTGTAGATCTTTCTTCAGCTTGAGGGTCAGGCCCTGGCTGTGGCAGCGCATCGCGCCGACGCGGACGCACACGCCGTCAACCGGGATCGGCTCGGCCAGACCGAGGATCTTGTTGCACTCGACAAAGCCCTTCCATTCCTCCCGCGTCTGGCCGTCGGCCACGGCCTTGTCGATCCACGGGATGAGGCTGGCGGCGAGCGGTGCGCCAAAATGCTGGGTCGGCAGGGACGGGTCGCGGACGCTCGCGGCGACCTGGCGGTCGATCTCCAGAATCGCGGCGGCCGGATCATCGAGCAGGGCACCCGGCGCAGCGGCGATCTGACGCATCTGCAGGAGCAACTCGCGCATGTTCTTGGCGCCGGCGCCGGACGCGCTCTGATAGGTCATCGTCGAAACCCATTCGATCAGCCCGGCCTCGAAGAGCCCGTGGACCGCCATGAGCATCAGGCTGACGGTGCAGTTGCCGCCCACGAACAGGCGCCCGTGGGCCGCGAGCGAGCGATTGATGACCGCGCGATTGACCGGGTCGAGAACGATCACCGCATCGTCGGCCATGCGCAGGGTTGAGGCGGCGTCAACCCAGTAGCCTTTCCAGCCCGCTTTGCGCAGATCGCCGTAAACCGCGCCCGTGTAGTCGCCGCCCTGGCAGGTGACGATGATGTCCATCTTGGCGAGTCGGCGCAGATCGGTGGCATCCAGCAACGCGGTCGGGCCACACCCCACATCGGGGCCCGTTCCGCCCACCTGCGACGTCGTGAAAAAGACCGGTTCGAAGCCTTTGAAATCGCCCTCCTCGCGCATCCGCTCCACGAGGACCGAACCGACCATCCCGCGCCAACCGACAAATCCGACTTTCAGTGTCATAATACTCCGCCCGTCCTAATACAAGCCCTGATAACTGAATCATTTGACCATGATGTTAGCGAATTGACGCGCGAACGTCGAGCGTTTATCGACAGCGTTTATCGACAGCGTTGGCATTGCCTTCAGCGACAATCTTCGCTATTATCCCGGACATCTCACACGTTATGGCACGCAATCGAACAAAACGAATCGAGCAGCTGGAGCGGTTTCTCATCCGTCTGATTCAGCAGCCGGGGGCTGACCAGGGGCATACCGGGTCGATCCGGCTGCTGCTCGCTTTTTTGAAAGGACTGTCTCATCTTTTTCGCGGTGTGGTGCAGACGCGCCTGTTCTTTTATGAGGCGGGAATTTTGCATCGCTACCCCCTCGGCTGTCAGGTGATCAGTGTCGGGAACATCACGGCGGGTGGCACCGGCAAAACTCCGGTGGTGGAGATCTTCGCCCGCGAGCTGCACAAGTCGGGACGCAAAGTCGCGATTCTCAGTCGTGGCTACCGCAAGAAGGAACTGCCTTGGTATCAGCGATTTTTCCGAGAAAGCATCGAGCCGCCGCGGGTGGTCAGTGACGGCCACCACCTGCTGCTCGATAGCGAAATGGGAGGTGACGAGCCGTACATGCTCGCCTCCAACCTGCCCGGCGTGGTCGTGCTGGTAGACAGGAACCGTGTCAAAAGCGGGCGTTATGCGATTAAGAAGTTTGGCTGCGACACGCTGGTGCTCGACGATGGCTTTCAGTATCAGAAGCTCAAGCACCGGCTCGAGCTGGTGCTGATCGACAAGACCAATCCCTTTGGCAATGGCAATGTCTTGCCGCGGGGTGTGTTGCGCGAACCGGTGCGCAATCTGAAGCGGGCCAACTTCATTTTTATCACCAAATCGGACGGGCAGTCGGAGACGCTGCGCGCCCGGCTCCGCCAGTTGAACGCCCAGGCCGAAATCATCGAGTGCTGCCACCGTCCCCGGTATCTGCGGAATGCTTACAGCGACGAGACACAGCCTTTGAGCTGGCTCAGCGGAAAAAAAGTTGCCGCGCTCTCGGGCATCGCCGTGCCGCAGAGCTTTGAGGGTTTTTTGCGCGCGATGGGCGCGCGGCTGATGACCTGCGACCGGTATGCTGACCACCACCGGTATGAGGCTCAGGAGATCATCGATGCGGTGAACCAGGCTGACGAACTGGGTGCCTGTGCCGTGATCACCACGGAGAAGGACGCTGTGCGGCTTCCGCGTTTGGCGAGCCCGGCCGTGCCCGTCTACTACCTGCGGGTGGAAATCGAGATTCTATCCGGAGCCGAGAACTTCCACGAGGCGGTTCGGCATATCTGCACCCATGGAGAGCGGAAGGGGACGTAGCATGAGCGACGCTGCACCTTCGGTGTTGCGGTCAGTGGGGAAAGTGGCTGGCGGTACGGCTGTCAGCCGCATTGCCGGCCTGGTGCGCGAGGTGCTGATGGCGCAGTTTTTCGGCACCAGCCTCGAAACATCCGCATTTGTCGTGGCCTTTCGTATCCCGAACCTCTTCCGAAAACTGTTTGGTGAGGGGGCGCTCTCTTCGGCCTTTATACCCGCCTACGCTGAGGCGGTCGCCCGCGGCGGCAGGGCTGCGGGCGAGCGCCTGCTCGCAAAGACCGCCGGTTTCGTCATCGCGGTTTTGGGTGGCGTCGCCGCGTTGGGCGTATTGGCGACCTTCCCGTTGCAGGCTTGGATGGCCGCCACCCCGCGTTTTGCCGCGATCCTGCCGCTGCTGCGGATCATGCTGCCCTATGCGCCGTTGATCTGCGTGGCGGCGCTGGCCATGGGCGCGCTCAATGTGCTGCGCGCCTTCTGGGTGCCGGCGCTGGCGCCGGCGCTGCTCAACATCATCTGGATTCTGGTGCTCGTCGGGGTGTGCCCGTTCGTAGCCGACGATCCCGGGGTGCGCATCCGCATCGTGGCCTGGGCGGTCCTCGCCGCTGGCGTGGCGCAGGCACTGTTCCAAGTGGTCGCGCTGCGCCGTCTCGGCGTGCGCTTCATCCCTGATCTGCTGTGGTGGAACGATCCGCAGGTCAGGCGCGTACTGCAGCGCGCGCTCCCCTTGGCGTTGGCCTCGGGCGTGGTGCAGGTGAATGTCTGCATCGACGGACTGCTGGCCATGTGGGCCGGCAAATGGGCGCCTGCCGCACTGGAATACGCCGATCGGCTGGTCTATCTGCCACTGGGTCTGGTGGGCACGGCGTTTGCCACGGTGTTGCTGCCGACATTCTCCAGACAAGCCGCTGCCGCCGATCCTGCGGCCATCCCGCCGACGCTCGATCGGGCGTTGCGGAACATCGCCTTGCTCATGTCTCCGGCTGCTGTCGGTCTGCTCGTGCTGGCGCTGCCGATCATCCAGCTTGTCTACCAAGGCGGACGTTTTGACGCTGAGTCGGCCCTCTATTCCTCACGAGCTTTGGCTTTCTACGCGCCGGGATTGCTGGTGTTCTGCTTGCATAAGGCGATCACACCGGCTTTCTACGCGCTGGGTGATACCGTCACCCCGGTGCGGGTGAGCCTGGTCGCGGTGGCGTTGAATGTCGTGATGAACGTCCTGTTTGTGGTGACGTGGCCTGCGGGGTGGAAACACGCGGGGATTGCGCTTGCGACGGTGATCTCCAGCGGGGTCTCGGTGCTGTTACTCGTCTGGCTGTTGCGCCGCAAGGGGTGTGTGCTGCAGGTGCGTGGGATGCTCGGCCCTGCGGGCGGCGCGTTGGCGGCGGCGGGTGTGATGGCGGTGGCGGCCTGTCTGCTCCACGCCCGGTTGGCCACCGCGTTTCTGGAATGGGGCAAATCGGGCCAGTTGGTGGCGATGGCGGTGACGCTGGCGTCGTCGGCAGTGATCTACGGCGGGCTGGTCTGGGTGCTGTGCCGCAGCGCGGTGCGGGAGCTGGTGCACGGATTCCGCAAGACGTGATTGGGGCTGGAACGTGAAACCGGGGAGCGGGCAATGAAGATCATCGTGGCGTGCGGCGGGACGGGCGGGCATGTGTTCCCGGGGTTGGCGACCGCTCGGGCGCTGCGGGAGCGGGGACACGACGTGACCGTCTGGCTCTCGGGGCGGGCGGTCGAGGAGGCAGCACGGCCCGCCTGGGACGGCCCGATCTGGCGAACCGGGGCGCGGCCGCTTCGCGCGCGGACCGTTATCGTACTGCTGGCGTCGGTCTTCCGCTGCATGCGGCAGGTGCGGCGAGCCCGGCCTGATCGCATGCTGGCCATGGGCAGCTACGCGAGTCTGCCGCCGACGGTGGCTGCCTGGCTGTGTGGCGTGCCGGTGGTGCTGCACGAGGCCAACACCGTTCCGGGGCAAGCGGTTGAGTGGTTGTCGCGGCTCGCGCGGGTGACGGCGGTGAGTTTTTCGGGGACGCATGCGGCGCTTCCGGGCCGGCGGGTGGTTCTGACGGGTCTGCCGGTACGGCGCGAGCTCGCCGTGGCGCGGTGCCCGGCCAGACAGGCGCAAGGGGTTGCCGTGTTGGTGACGGGCGGCAGCCAGGGCGCGCATGCGGTGAATGAACGCTGCTGTGGCGCACTGTGCCGATTGAGGGCGCAGGGGGTTAACGGGCTGCGGGTCCTGCATCAAAGCGGGGCGGCCGACGCCGATGGCTTGCGTGCACGCTATGCGGCGGCGGGCGTCGATGCGCAGGTCGTCCCGTTTATCCGCGACATGGGGGCCGCCTATGCTGCGGCTGACGTTGCCGTATGCCGCGCCGGGGCCGTGACATGTGCCGAACTCTGCCTGTGCGGGGTGCCTGCGGTTCTGATCCCGCTGCCGGGCGCGGTGCGCGATCATCAGCGGCATAATGCGGCCGCGCTCGCCATCGGAGGCGGGGCGGTGGTTGCAGATCAGGATGAGTTGACGGACGACACCCTGGCCGATCTGCTTCACGGCCTGGCGAATGACCCTTCGCGACGCGCTTCTATGACGGCCGCGCTGCTGCGGTTGGCCGTTCCCGACGCAGACGCGCGCCTCGCCGATTGCGTGGTCGACGCCCAGGGATAAAAAAGCCGGGCGTGACATTCGGGTCTGAAAAAGGTACTATTTTCAACCCAAGACAGCCAGCCGCGAGGGTGCTGTCAGGGCATCTGGAATTGATTTATTTATGGAACACAGCATCGAAAACACCCGCAACTTTTGCATCATTGCCCATATTGATCATGGGAAGACGACGTTGTCTGACCGCATTTTGGAGCTGACCCACACCATTGAGTCGCGACTGATGCGCGAACAGACGCTCGATGCGATGGACCTCGAGCGCGAGCGCGGGATCACCATCAAATGCCACCCCGTCTCGATGCACTACACGGCGCGGGACGGTCGCGTGTTTCGTTTCAATCTGATCGACACCCCCGGTCATGTCGACTTCACTTACGAAGTCTCCCGCAGCATGGGTGCCTGCGAAGGGGCGATTCTGGTGGTCGATGCGTGTCAGGGCGTCGAGGCTCAGACCGTCGCCAACGCCTATCTGGCGATCGACGCCGGACTCGAGATCATTCCGGTCCTGAACAAGGTGGATCTGCCTGGCGCGGATGTGCAGGAGGTGTCCAAGCAGGTTGAGGATGTGCTGGGCATCAGCATGGAGCACCCGTTGCTAATCAGCGCCAAGACGGGCCTCAATGTTTCGGAGGTTCTGGAAGCCGTCGTCACCCGCCTTCATCCGCCCAAGACCCGCGGCAACGATGCGCCGTTGCGGGCGTTGGTGTTCGACTCGGTCTTTGATGCGTTCCGCGGCGTGATCCCCTATGTGCGGGTTGTGGACGGCTGTATCCAAGCGGGAGACACCGTGCGTTTTCTGAGCAACGGCGTGGAGACGCAGGTGCGCGAGGTCGGCATTTTCAGTCCCACGCAGAAGCCGCTCGCGGTGCTCGAAGCGGGCCAGGTCGGCTACATCGCTGGCACAATTCGCGATCCGCGCGACGTGAAGATCGGCGACACGGTGACGACGGTCAAGGACGGCTCATCCGAAGCCCTTCCCGGGTACAAGGAAGTCCGGCCGATGGTGTTCAGCGGCCTCTACCCCGTGAGCAGCGACGAATACGGAAAAGTGCGCAGCGGACTCGAAAAGCTTCATTTGAACGACGCAGCCTTTAGCTTTCACTCGGAAAGCTCGGTCGCCTTGGGGTTTGGGTTCCGGTGCGGTTTTCTCGGGTTGCTGCACATGGAGGTGGTTCAGGAACGGCTCCGTCGCGAGTTTGATCTGGACATCATCAGCACCCATCCGGCGGTGGTCTACAAGATATTCATGAACGACGGCACCGTGATGGATATTGACAACCCGACCCGGATGCCTGACGTGACGCGGATCGACCATATTGAGGAGCCGATCATCCGGGCAACGCTCATCACGCCGAGCCTTTACATTGGCGAGATCATGCGTCTCGTGATGGACCGGCGCGGCGAGATGCGCACAACCGAGAGTCTCGACGCCAAGCGGGTGATCCTGACCTGCATGTTGCCGCTCAACGAGATTCTGATCGATTTTCATGATACCCTCAAGAGCATCAGCCGCGGCTATGCCTCGATGGACTATGAGCCGATCGGATATCAACCTAGCGACATTGTCAAGATGGACATTTTGCTCAATGGCGAGGTCATTGACGCTTTTTCCTGCATGGTGCACAAGGATAAGGCGGTTTACCGCGGTCGCCAGATCTGCAAGGCGCTGAGCGAAGAGATCCCGCCGCACATGTTCAAGATCCCGGTGCAGGCCACGCTGGGCCGCAACATTATCGCCCGTGAAGACATCCGCGCCTTTCGCAAGGATGTGACGGCCAAGTTGTACGGCGGCGATGTCACCCGCAAGCAGAAGGTGCTGAAGAAACAGGCCGAAGGCAAGAAACGAATGAAGGAATTCGGCACGGTCAGGGTGCCGCAGTCGGCTTTTATCGCCGTTTTAAAAGGCGGAAACGATTCGTAGGGATGGGGTATCATCGCCCGCCAGACTGGGTGTTGACCCCCAAGGAGCGTCCATGCAGGCATATGCAAAAATCGTTGAGATCCGGGCCACCTGGAAGGCGCGCAAGCATCTGAAAGAGATGCTGAACAGCGCCGACACGGTCAAGGCGATGCGCGAGGATTTGCTAAACCCCGCAGATCGCGCGGAGCTTGGCCGCATGATGGCCGACGCGCGGCGCGGGGTGCGGCACGGATCCAGAACCGAAGCCGATGCGATCGCGGATGCATTAAGCGCCCTGCTCAACCGCCTTTCGCCCGTGCGGACTTTGAGCGCGTGGCGGGGCAATTTCGAGGTGGTCGTGATCGCGCTTTCGGTGGCGATGGCCTTCCGCGCCTATTTCTACCAACCCTTCAAGATCCCGACGGGATCGATGTACCCCACGCTTTCGGGTATCGCGTCGTATGAGCAGGCTTCGCCCGGTCTATGGGATCGTATGCCGCTTAAGCTGGTGAACTGGCTGGTGACCGGCGACTGGTACAAGGAGGTTCGGGTGAATACGGGCGGAGTGGCGTCGCGCGTGAAGAACAATGACGCCCGCCCGGGGTACGCCGCCATCCAGATCGCGGGACAGACCTATTTTGTGCCGAGCGACGCGCTGCAGAGGAGCCAGTCGCTGCATTTGAACGCCGAAAACCGGATCGCCTCGGGCGCGGTCTTGTGGTCCGGAATCGTCACGGAGGGTGACTTTGTGTTTGTCAATCGCTGGGTGTGGAACTTCCGACGGCCGCAGCGCGGCGAGGTCATGGTTTTTTCCACAGACGGGATCAAGGGGCTTTCCCCCGGCACGCACTACATCAAGCGGATGTGCGGCCTGCCGGGCGAGACCCTCTCCATCCGTCCGCCCCACTTGTTCATCGGCGGTGTTCCCGTGTCCGAACCCGATCGGATCGGGATCATCTCACGCTGCGAAAAAGTCGCCGATTGGGCGCCGAACTATGCCGGGTTTACGGTTCCGGATGTTCGCGATGGGTTGCACCCCAAGTCGCTGACGATGGCCGGCGACAGCGTGTCGCTCGACAGCAACGAATATTATGCGCTGGGCGACAACAGTCGCAACAGCCTCGACAGCCGATTCTGGGGACCTGTGCCCGAACGCAACCTCATCGGCCCCGCCACCGTCGTCTACTGGCCTTTTACCTCGCACCGTTTTGGATGGATTCGGTGAACACGGACCTGATGATGCGGAGCCTCTTGTAACGGCGGGACCGGACATGGCGATCGATAAGCACAAACCGTCGGATGCGGCCGCCGAGGCCGGTCATCAAGCCGCAGTCGAGAAGGTCGCGGGTTCGGTGGTGTCCCTCGTCTTTCGCAACGACGAGACCGGCTACACCGTCTGCACGATCCGTCCGACGACCCCAGCGGGAGACGTTTTCACGCTGGTCGGATCGTGCGCCGCCGTCTGGGAGGGGGAAGAGATAACGGCCGAGGGATCGTGGATTCGCCATCCGCAGCATGGCAAGCAGTTCCAAGCCGCCTCGATCGTCTGCGTGACGCCGACCTCGGCCGAAGGAATCCGCCGCTACCTGGGGAGCGGCATGATCCGGGGCGTGGGCAAGGAGCTGGCCAAACGGATTGTCGACCGTTTCGGCGACACCACGCTGCAGGTCATCGAAAGGGAGTCGCGCCGGCTCGAGGAGGTGGAGGGGATCGGCAAACACCGCCGCAATCAAATCAAGGCGTCCTGGATCGAGCAGCGGAGCGTGCGCGACATCATGATTTTTCTGCAGTCCCATGGGATCGGGTCGGCGCAGGCGGCGCGCATTTTCCGGCAATATGGCCCCGACGCCATCGCGGTGGTCAAATCCAATCCCTACCGCCTGTGCACGGACGTCTGGGGGATCGGCTTCAAAACAGCCGACGCGATCGCGCTCAGTGTCGGCGTGCCCCGGGAATCCCCCGCTCGCGCCCGCGCAGGTCTGCTCTACTTGCTCCAGTCGCAGGCCGATGAGGGGGGCCACTGCTTCGGCATCGAGGCCGACGTGATCCTCCACGCGCAGGAGTTGCTCGATATTCCCGCCGAGACGCTGACCGAGGCGCTGGCCGATGAAATTGCCCGTGGCGCGCTGGTTCGCGAAACAGGGCATGTCTATCTGCGCGCGCTTTACGAGGCCGAGCGCGAGGTGGCTGCGGGACTGTTGCGGCTGCTCGACCACGCCGTGAGGTTCCCGAGCATCGCCGCGCCGCGCGCGCTGATCTGGGCCGAGGGTAAGATGGGCATCCAATTGGCCGACGCGCAGCGTGCCGCGCTGGTGACCGCCATCGAATCGAAAGTGGCCGTGATCACCGGCGGCCCCGGAGTCGGCAAAACCACGATCATCCGGGCGCTGACCGAGATATTCACCGCCCGGCGCCTGACCGTTGCGCTCGCCGCGCCCACCGGCCGGGCGGCGAAGCGGATGAGCGAGGCGACCGGCCATGAGGCGCTCACCATCCATCGCCTGCTCAAATACAATCCCAATGATCATGCCTTTGACTACGACCGGGACAACCGGCTGGAAGGCGATGTGTTTATCCTTGACGAGTCCTCGATGGTGGATATCCGCCTGATGAGCCAGTTGCTCGAGGCGCTGCCCGATACCGCCTCGCTGATCCTCGTGGGCGACACCGATCAGCTCCCCAGCGTGGGCCCCGGCAATGTCCTGCGCGATATCATTCGATCCCGCGCGGTTCCGTGCAGCACCCTCGACACCATCTTCCGGCAGGACACCACCGGGCTGATTGTCCGCAACGCGCACCATATCAACCATGGCGAGATGATCGAAACGGCTGAGGGCGCGAGCGATTTCTACTTTATCGATACCGCGGAGTCCGATACGATCCTGACACGGCTCGTCGATTTGGTGTCGCGGCGCATCCCCCAGCGGTTCGGGCTTTCGCCGCTCGAAGATATCCAGGTGCTCACGCCGATGCGGCGCAACAGCCTCGGCGCCGAGAACCTCAACACGGTGCTCCAGCAGGCGTTGAATCCGATCGGAGAGACCTTGGCGCGCGGCGGGACACTGTTTCGCGCGAATGACCGTGTGATGCAGATTCGCAACAATTACGACAAGGACATTTACAACGGCGACATCGGCTTTGTTCGGTCGGTGGACGCCACGGCTCGCGAGATGGTGGTGACCTTTGACGGCCGGCCCGTGCAGTACGAGCATGCCGAGCTGGACGAACTGGTCCTCGCTTACGCCTGCACCATTCATAAGTCTCAGGGGAGTGAGTACCCCGCCGTTGTGCTGATTCTCCATACGCAGCACTTCAAGCTGCTGCAACGGAATTTGCTCTACACGGGGATCACCCGTGGCCGCAGACTGGTTTGCATCGTCGGCTCGCAGCAGGCGATCCAGATGGCTATTCGCAACAATCTCGTCGTTGAACGCCGCACCGGTCTGCAGGACCGGTTGCGGCAGCACGGATGAAGGTTACAAGAAAGCGCGGGGGATCGATGGCTCAGATTGCATGTACGGTATGTCCACACGGATGTGTGTTGGGGGTGGGGCAGATAGGACGCTGCCGGGTGAGGCGGAACGTCCGCGGACGTGTCGTGCTGATGGCCTACGGGCATCCGTGCGCGGTTCATGTGGATCCGATTGCAAAAAAGCCGCTTTACCATTTTCTACCAGCGACAAAAACCTTCTCGATCGGCACGGCGGGATGCAACCTGAGCTGCCTCAATTGCCAGAATGCCGAAATCTCCCAGCGCAGCTTTAACAAGTCGCCGTCGTATGACCTGCCGCCGCGGGCCGTGGCCGCCGCTGCTCAGGAGAACGGATGTCCGTCCGTATCTTACACCTACACCGAGCCTCTCGTCGCCATCGAGTATGTGCGCGACTGCGCGCAGGTCTGCCGCGAAACGGGACTGCGTAACATCCTCGTCACGGCGGGCTATGCGACGTCCGAAACGGTCCGTGTGGCCGCGTCGGTGATCGACGCGGCGAATGTGGACATCAAGTCGATGAACGACGCCTTCTACCGCAAGGTCTGCGGCGTGGATTCCGTCAAGCCCGTTCTGGATGCGCTGGTACAGTTGCGCGCGGCGGGTGTCTGGATTGAGGTGACGTGTCTGATCATTCCAACGCTGAACGACACCGACGCGGATTTCACTCAGTTGGCCGGGTGGATTTCGGCGAATCTCGGTGCGGAGACGCCGTTGCACCTCTCCCGTTTTTTCCCGACCCACCAGCTTGTCGAATTGCCGAACACGCCCGAGGAGACCCTGCTGCGGGCGCGGGCCTGCGCGCTGGAGTCCGGATTGCGTCACGTGTATATCGGCAACGCCGACATCTCGGGCACGGACGACACGATCTGCGTCGGCTGCGACGGCGTGCTGCTGCGCCGCCGCGGCTTCACGGTGTGCGAAGATCGTTTGCAGGACGGCAAATGCCCAACGTGTGGCCGTGTCGCAGCCGGGGTCTGGAGATGAGCCATGAATGAGAATCGGGTCTTTGTCACGCCATTGGCCGGCCGGTGGTACTCCGACGACCGGGATGCGTTGCGGCGCGAACTGGCCGCGCTGGCGCCGCAGCCCGCGCCCGCGCCGATACCCGGCGTGCGCGCGGTCATCGTCCCCCACGCCGGTTACGCGTACTCGGGACAAGTGGCGATGGCGGCCTACGCCCGGTTCGATCCCGGCCGCTATGACCGCGCGGTCGTGTTGGGCCCGAGCCATTCGGTCGCCCTGCGGGATTGCGTGAGCGTGCTGGATGTGGCGCATATCCGGACGCCGCTGGGCGACTGTCCGGCCGATCCCGATTTCGCGCGGCGCCTGCTGGCCACCCCCTTCGCCATCGTCGAGCCGCGCGCCCACGCGCGCGAGCACAGCGACCAGATCCAGATCCCGCTCCTGCAAACGGTGTTTGCCGGGCTTCCGCTGCGCGTGGTTTCTCTCGTCTGCGGCGGGTTTGGCGACGCGGCGGCCCAGGCCTTCGGCCAGACGCTGCGCGGGATGCTGGACAGCCGCACGCTCCTCGTGGTGAGCACCGATTTCACCCACTACGGCCCCAACTTTGATTATGTGCCGTTCACGGACAATGTGTCCCGGCGGCTGCGCGAGCTGGATCACCGTGTGTTCGAGCGGGTCGCCGCCGGAGACGCCGCCGGCTTCCGGCAGGTCCTGCAGGAGACCGGCGCGACGGTGTGCGGAGAGAATCCGCTGACGATTGCTATTGCCGTTGCCGGCCCGGGAGCGATGGTTACCGAAATAGCTTATGACCAGTCCGGTCGAATGACCGGTGATTGGGAGAACTCGGTGAGTTATCTGAGCGCATGGGTGGCGTGGTGAGGTGCGGCATGTTGGACACGGCGACACGGGAGTGGTTGACGGCACTGGCTCGGCAGACGGTTGATGCGGCGGTGCGGGGCGGCGACATCCCCCGGCAGGAGCCGGAGGGGGAGGGGATCGGCGTGAGTGCCCGGCAGGTGATGGGCGGCTTTGTGACGCTCACACTGGATGGCGAGTTGCGGGGCTGTATCGGCGAGATTGTTCCCACGCGCGAGATCTGGCGGGTGGTGCGCGAGCAGGCCGTCAACGCCGCGCTGCACGATCCGCGCTTCCAACCCCTGACGATTCAGGAGGCGCCGCAGGTGCGGATTGAGATTTCGGCCCTGACCGCTCCGGAACCGGTGGCATCCTGGCGTGAGATTGTCCTCGGCCGCCACGGAATTGTCCTCAAGAAAAACGGACGCAGCGCGGTTTTTCTGCCGCAGGTGCCGGGTGAACAAGGGTGGGATCTCGAGACGACGCTCCGCTTTCTCTCGCGCAAGGCCGGACTCGCCCCTGACGCCTGGGAGCGGGGCGCCCAATTCCTGGTCTTCGATGCCGAAGTCTTCGGGGAGGCATAACCGGGTGCCGGGTGGACGTAACGGATGTGATTTGAACACGTGAGGGAAACGACGCGTATGCAAACGTGCGGATGGACCAATTTTCACAGTCACACGAATGTGGACCCCTGTTGCGAGTGTGAGCTGACTCCGGCCTTGTACGCCGGATTATTGGGCGATGAGATGCGGCGCGTGGTGATCACCGACCACGGCTTTATGCATTACTTCATTCATGAGATTGACCTGCTGTGGTCCGGGCGATGGATGGAGGAACCCGAACACTTCGATGCAGCGCGTGAGATCGGCAACGCCAATCTCCGGGCGGGGATCGGAAAGATCCGGGATCTGAAGAACGCCAATGTCTTTGCCGGCATCGAGACCGATATGATGCGGGATGGTCGGCTGACCCATGATCCGGAGTTCACAGATGCGTTTGACGTGATCCTGTGCGGGATTCATTTTGCGCCATGGATCGAGAAGATTGAGTCCGAGGAAGCGCGCGAGCGGGCGTGGCTGGATTTTGTGGACACGCTGCTGAACACGCCCGAGGTGGATGTGTTCGCGCATCCGTTCCGTTGGCTCGCCTCGGTGAACAAAGGGCGTATTTCCGATGATGCGATCCGGCGTGTGCTCCGGTGGGTCGAGGAGCGCGGCGTGGCTTTGGAACTGAATTCGAACCCGAATACGCCGGAGACTGCGGAGGTGCGCATGCTCAGAATCGCGGCGGACCGCGGGATCCCGGTGGTCATCGGCACGGATTCCCACGCGCGCGAGCAGATCACCAATTTCAGCCTCGCGCGCCAGCGGCTGGCAAGCGCGGGTCTCACCCACCACGATCTGTACATGCCGGAAGTCGAGGACTTTATCGCCCGCAAAGGCCGACGGCAGTCGATGGCATCGCGGCCTGGGCATAGGACGCATAGGGGACAGGCAAACTGAAGCATACAGACATCGAGAAGCCGCCGCCCTACCTCAACGTTTATCCTGCATTCTCCAGCGCCCCCGCAGCCGATCAGGTCTACCCTCCACCGGCGGGTTGGATGGCATCGCCAATCTCGATTCGCGGACCGAGAAACTTCGGGCGTGTGCCGAGCAGACACACGTCCAGCACCGCCTTCACGCGGGCGAATTGCTCTCTCAACGTGGTGCGCACCCCTCGGACCGATGTGACCTCGCGCGCGTTGAAACCCACTGCGTCAATCCCCTCATGCCGGGCGAGGTAAATGGCCCGCTGATTGTGAAACTCCTGCGACACGACCGTGATGGAGGTCTGGCCAAAGACCGCCTTGGCGCGTGCAATCGAATCGAGCGTCCGGAACCCGGCAAAATCGCAGTAAATTCTCCCTGCAGGAACGCCGGCCGCCACAAGCGCCTGTTTCATGTCAGTCGGCTCATCATAGCCGGACACGTGGTTGTCGCCGCTGACAATGATGAAGTCAATCTTGCCGGCCTGGAAAAGCGTTGCCGCAGCGGCCACGCGATAGGAAAAGAAGAGATTCGTCCGGCCATTCGAAAGCCTCCGGGAACAACCCAAGAGGACACCAACACGTCGGTGGGGGATGCGCGTGACATCCGAGTAGGTGCGTCCATGGGATTCCGCCCGGATTAACGCGCCAGCAGCGATGACGGCCACAACCGCCAGACCCGCAACCAGACCAACGATCACCTTGAGTTTCCGTTTCATCGGGTTTCGTTCACCCAGCGGCAATCGGGGACGTCGGTTGGAGCGGATTAGGTCTTGTGCCGGTAGATGATGCGCCCCTTGCTCAGATCGTAGGGCGAAATTTCGAGCGTCACCTTGTCGCCAGCGGCGATCTTGATGAAGAACTTGCGCATCTTGCCCGAAATGTGGGCCAGAACTTCATGCCCGTTGTCGAGCTTGACACGGTACATCGTGGCCGGTAACACCTTGATTACCGTGCCCATCACCTCAATTGCATCATCACTTGGCATACCAGAAGAACCTTACACGCGAGTTTTTACCAAACACGGGCAACAGTTTACGCCACAACGCCTGAAATACGCAAGCGTCAAAAAAATATCGGTTGTATCTCGGCTTGCATTGGGCGGCGGAAAACGATACGATGTCGCCTGTTTTTCACAAAGTGGAACGTTTTATGTTAGTTACGTTGCTCAAAGCCAAGCTGCATCACCTGCGCGTCACTCAAGCCGACCTCGAGTATCAGGGAAGCCTGACCATTGACGAGGATCTGATGGACGCCATCGGGCTGGTCTGCTTCGAGAAAATTTTGATCGCCGTTATGGAGAACGGCAACCGGTTGGAAACCTACGCCATTCCGGGCCCGCGTGGCAGCGGTGTCGCGTGTCTGAACGGCGCGGCGGCCCACCTCGGTTCGATTGGCAATAGACTGATCGTTATGGTTTTTTGTCACATGACGCCCGAGGAGGCCAAGGGCCACCAGCCTCGGGTGGTGCGTCTCGGTCCGGGCAACCGGATTCTGGCACCGGCTTACTGACACATGGACATTCCCTGCACCCGCGCGGAGATGCTGGCCCTCGGCTGGAATGAACCCGACGTGGTGCTGGTGTCGGGGGATGCGCTGATCGACACCCCGCACTCGGGAACAGCCGTGATCGCCCGTGTCTTGATCGACGCCGGTTTCCGGGTGGGGGTGATTGCGCAACCCGACACGCACTCTCCGGAAGATATCCGCCGCCTCGGCGCGCCCCGTCTGTTTTGGGGCGTCACCGCCGGGTGCGTCGATTCTCTCGTCGCCAACACCACGGCCTCGGGGCGCCGGCGCCGGCAGGACGACTTCACTCCGGGCGGGGAGAATACGCGCCGGCCCGACCGGGCCTCTATCATCTATTCCAACCTGATCCGCAGCGCCTTCCGTCCCTGCGCGCCCATCGTGCTCGGAGGCGTCGAGGCGAGCCTGCGCCGGATCACCCATTACGATTTCTGGAGCGATCGCCTGCGCCGTCCGATCCTCTTCGACGCCAAGGCCGATATCCTCGTCTACGGCATGGCGGAGCGGACCATTTCTCTGTTAGCCTCGGCCCTGCGCGACGGTTCGGAGTGGCGGTCGATCTGCGGCATCTGCTACGCGGCGTCCGCGCCCCCTGCCGATGCGGTTCGCCTGCCCGGCTTTGCCGCACTAACCGATCCTGCCGATCCCGAAGCGGCCAAGCGGTTGTTCCTGGAGATGTTCCGCCGCTTTGCCGGCAATCAGGATCCCGTCACCGCCCGCACCCTGGCCCAGCCGGTGGATGTGCGCTGGCTCATTCACAACCCGCCGGCCGCGCCGTTGGAGACCCGCGAACTTGATCGGGTGTACGCACTGCCCTTCACGCAGAACGTCCACCCGCATGATGCGGCGCGTGGCGTGGTGCGCGCCCTCGATACCGTCCGATTCTCGCTGACGAGCCACCGCGGCTGCTATGGCGGCTGTGCCTTTTGCGCCATCGCCATGCACCAGGGGCGGCGCGTGACGTGGCGTTCCATCCGGTCGCTCGTTGACGAAGCAACCGGCTACACCCGGCATCCCGCGTTCACCGGGATCATTCACGATGTCGGTGGCCCCACCGCCAACATGTATGGGTTCGACTGCGCCTGCAAAGAAAAGACGGGGGCCTGCACGGACACCGCCTGCCTCTTTCCCTCCGTCTGTCCCTCCCTGTCGGTGACGCATGAGCCGCAGCTCCGTCTGTTGCAGGCGCTACGCGAGATTTCCGGCGTGCGCAAGGTGTTTGTCGGTTCGGGAATCCGCCCCGATCTGGTGCTGGCCGACGCACGGCATGGCGCGACCTATCTGGACGCGCTCACGGCCAACCATGTCTCGGGTCAGCTTAAGCTCGCCCCCGAGCACAGCGAGCCGGGGGTTCTGCGTCTGATGCGCAAGCCAGGCATCGAAGGGCTGCTGGAATTCCGCAGCCGGTTTGAGGCGTGCAGCCGCGCCCACGGGCTGAAGCAATTTCTGACCTATTACTTCATCGCCGCCCACCCCGGATGCACCGACGACGACATGCGCCGCCTGTGCAACTTCGCTCAAACCCGGCTCCGGCTCACACCCGAGCAGGTGCAGATCTTCACGCCCACGCCCTCCACCTGGTCAACGGCAATCTGGTGGACCGGACTCGATCCCGACACGGGGGCGCCTGTCTTTGTCGAAAAACGCATTCGCGAGCGGCAAAAACAGAAGAATATCCTGACCGGAGAAGCACGCTAAGGCCGATCATTTGACGCCGGGATCGGACGCGCTGCTGTTCCGGGCGGGAACAGCGGGACCCGGCGAGTCGGATGCGAGCAGGTCGGGCAGCAGGGCATGTTCCTTGACCCGCAGCAGCGTGAGATGGCTCTCCCCTTCGACGATCCGCTGGGTCTCCAGAATATCGAACATCGTCTCAGCCACGTGCGCGTCGGTGCAGATCTCGGCCATCGCCTTGCCGACGATGGCCGGCCGCACCGCCGCCGCCTTGCCGAACTCGATCGCCGCCTCGCGTTCGGCGGTGCTCTTGATGATGCTCACCTGGTTGACGCCATCCTGCTTGATGGCCGCCGTGACCTGGCGCAGCCGGTTCACCACCTTGCTCTCGATCTGCCGGATCATCTCGGGATCGCGGAAGTGGACCTTGCGGATGTAGATCGAGCCCAGCTTGTAGCCCCACTCGTGCGACTTGGGGGTGACCTCCTCGCGCACCGTGCGGCTCATGGTGTGCCGGTCCACGAGCATCTTCGCCAGCGGCAGATTGCTCAGGCAGCGGACGGTCGAGTTACTGACGTTTGCCGCCAGCGACCCGCGCGGGTCGATGTTTTTGAACAGGTAGGAGACCGGATCACTGATGAACATCTCGTACCAGATGCCGATGCCCATCGGCGCCCCCTCCTCGGAGTTCACCGGCTGGCTGCGCAGGTATTCCTGATCCAGACGCATGTCGGTCACGTGACAGCGTCCGAGCCAGCGGACAAACAAAGCCTTCCATCCCAATCGCGGCCACAGGAACGCGAATCCGGGTTCCTCCAAGACGCCGATCACCTTGCCGAACAGAAC